>CAZTXR010000153.1:0-4951 GCA_964617605.1 uncultured Clostridia bacterium
TTTCCTTCATTATTTCATAAAGCCTTTTATTGCCCATTATAACTGTTTCCATAACTGAATAATCATCGAACTTAAAATGGTCCTGCTGCAAAACAGACATTCGAACATTTGAAGGTATTGTAATTTCCCCTGTTGAATGTTCTATTTCTCCGGATAATATTTTCAGGAAAGTTGATTTTCCCGCTCCGTTTGCTCCAATAACACCATAGCAGTTGCCGGGTACAAATTTTAAATTTACATCATTAAAAAGTTTGCTTCCCCCAAATTGGAGGCCTAAATTTGTTACTGTTATCATTTAATCATCCTTACCTATATATAATATTGCTTATTCGTTTTCAACTTTTAAAGAATACCATACCGAAACAAATATAGCAAGAAAAAAAGCCTTTTAGGCTTTCTTATTTCTCTCAGTCTCCTTCACCAAAATATCAGCTCCCTATGGTCGCATATTTTGGGAAGCCTTTGCGAAAGACCTACCAATCATTTTTCTGAAAAAAGACTCGGGAAAAATGGGCTTAGGGCTTCTTATTCAAAAAGCTTGGTATTGTAAAATCGAATGGATTTTCTTTTTCTGTTTTTTTCTCTTCTTTACCGCTTTTATCTGTTCCGTCAAGTTTTTTATTAGGGGTGTTTTCACCGAATCCTGTTGCAATAACAGTAATTTTAACTGCATCCCCAACAGATTCATCAATATTTGCCCCGAATATAATATTTGCTTCGGGATCAGCTGCCTCTTCAATAAGTTTTGCTGCTTCGTTAATTTCGTGAATTCCCATACTGAGTCCGCCGGTAACATTAATTAATACGCCCCTTGCACCATTGATTGATGTTTCCAAAAGCGGGCTTTGTATTGCTTGTTTTACAGCATTCAATGCTCTGTTTTCCCCGGATGCCTGACCTATACCCATATGGGCAAGACCTTGCCCGGACATTATTGTTTCCACATCCGCGAAGTCAAGATTCATAATTGCCGGAATTGCAATCAAATCAGATATACCCTGTATACCCTGCCTCAATACATCGTCTGCAAGTGAAAATGCTTCAAGCATTGATGTTTTCTTGTCGGTAATTTCCAAAAGCTTGTCATTAGGTATTACAACTAAAGTATCAATGTTTTCTCTTAGTCTTTTAAGCCCTGATTCAGCATTTTTCATTCTGTTTCTGCCTTCAAACATAAAAGGTTTCGTTACAACCGCGACAGTAAGTATTCCCATGGATCTGGCTATATTGGCAATGTATGGCGCAGCGCCTGTTCCTGTTCCGCCACCCATACCTGCAGTAATGAAGACCATATCGGCACCCTCTACTAATTCTGCTATATCCTGCTTATTTTCTTCAGCTGCTTTTTCACCTATTTCAGGTTTAGAGCCTGCTCCTAATCCGTTTGTTAATTTTTCACCTATTTGAAACTTAATTTCTGACTTCGAGTTGCTCAGTGCCTGCTTGTCCGTGTTTATGCTGATAAAGGTAACACCCCTTACCCCCGCATCAATCATTCTGTTTACTGCATTGTTTCCGCCGCCGCCAACACCCAATACTTTAATATTTGCCAGTCTTTCTGATGGTTCCTCAAATTGAAACATATATTAACCTCCTATAAGAGAGAAAATTATTTTATACTTTAAAAATTAGTATATCATAAACTTAATAATATTCATACATATTTTTCATGACATATGCTAATTTCTTTCTTTTTATGCCTGCTTATACACCTTAACCAACTTATATAAGTTTACTTGTTTTTATTAAACTTTTCAAGTGAAATGTTTACTAAAATTTTTAATTTTTTATAAATGTTATTTCCGAATGCAAAGACAGCTGCCAGATAGATAGGAAGTCCCAATTGTTCTCCCACATATCCCAAAAATAATGCAAATAAAAGGTCTGTCAATAAATATGCAATACTCTTTAGAAATGTCAATTCTCCAATCCTGTTTTCATGAAGCATGTTGAAAATTGTATTTAGTATTGCCAATATAGAAAGCGATATATATACTATATAGTCCGGATTGTATACCATATTTATATTTAATCCTGCAACAATACCTAAAATTAAACCGGCTGCAACATATATCATTTTATTCTACCCCTTCATTTATTATTTTTGTAAATTCAGTTTTATAATCAATCCCTCTAAACTTTCTGACTGTCAAGTTGTAGCTTCTTGTAGCCACAACCTCCATACCGTAAGTGTTTTTAAGCACATAGGCATATGTGTTTTCACCGGTAACAGCTTCATACAATTCATCCATATCTCCTATTGCAATTATAACAAAGGGAGCGGGAATTACTTCTGCATTTACTCTAATTAAAGGGCCTGCACAAATTACTTCCGAAATATTAATAATTCTTTTTCCGTTGATTTCTATCGCTTCTGCACCTGCTGCTTTTAAGTCATTCAGCAATACTACAATATCCACATCGTGAACTATTCTTTCCATTATATCAAGATTAGGATCTTCACTGTTGTTGTCTGACACCCTCAGCATTATGCCGGGACCGCGCACATTCGTAAAACCATTATAAAATTTCATTTGCTCAATTTGTGAATTAATTTCAATTAAATTATCTAAAGTCTTTTTCCCCTCATAGTCGTTGTATATCTGTTTTTCATTATTCACGGCATTTTGCATATTATGGACTATAAGCTGCATTTCATGGATATTTTGTACATGCCTGTTTAAATCCTTAACAGTATAAATGGTATTTTCATTTACACCTGCATCAGCTCCGCTTACAATTGCCGCAGTTGTCAGGAAAATCAACAGAAAAATTATAATATTAAATGATTTTTTAATAATAATCACTCCTTAAGGCATTACATTTCTTCATCATTAGTTATGGGAACAATATACCTGAACTGTTTCTCTCCGTCATAACGTTGAATAAATATTTCATTTGAATCTTCTGTTTCAATAATATAGCCTATCTGATTAAGTTGAGATACTATACCACCCACAAAGTTTAATGAGGCCTTGATTGTCGCAGAATTGCCGATAGCCTTTATTTCCAGCGGAAGTACCATGGCAACACCGTTTACGTTGATATGTCCAAGCACCGGTACTATTTCGGTATAGTTTGTATATCTCTGGCCATTTATAGAAATTGCTTCAACCCCTGCATTATTCAAGTAACTGATTAAGGCTAATATATACTGATGGTTGGAAGCAAGACTTACATAGGAATAGGAATTAGGATCCGCATCTATTGTTATTATGGTTCCCGCACCTTTAACGTCATAATATCCGGATATAATTTGCTGATTTTCAAGGTCCTTCTTAAGTTTTAACAACTCTTCTTCAATATCTTTATACAAATTTTCATTTTCCTTATTTTTTTCTTTAAGCATTTCCAACTCATCCCTCAGCTTGTTTTTTTCAAGGGTTAATCGTGCCAATTCATCATTTAGCTCAAGGGTTTTTTCATTTGGATTATCTGTACCTAAAACATTGCTTGCCGTTCTCATTTGTGTCATTAAAATAATACCTAAAATCAAGCTTATAGCAAACAGCATTCCTTTTTGCCACATTTTACTCATCAATATTCCTCCGTTTTAAAGTCCTCTATATATACAGGACTGTCCCCCTTTGTAAAATCAATCAAACCATTAGCTACTGTTAAATTATTGTTCAGTCTTTCATTGATAATTTTCATTGCAAATACAATTTGATAATTAGGATCCCCGCCTAAATCAATCCTTACTGCTGCTCCGTATTGAGTATCAAACATAAAGCTGTTATTTAATCCGATCTTAAAACTTTTTATGGTATCAGTGCCGTATTCATTGTTTAAATATTCTATTGTTTTAAATACTTTTCCATTGTTTTCAATGTTTTCAAATTGAATACCGCCACCTATATTGTATACTATATCAGCATAACTTTCAATAGTTATTAAGTCTGATTTATCAACATCAGTTCTCAATACTATACCATTTTTGTCGATTATTATGTATTGGTTATTTTTAAAAACCTGATATTTTTCAACTCTTTCGATTATGTTCAAAATCATTTTATTGGGAAGGGCATAAACTGCTCTGACACTTTCAACGTATACTTCTTTTTCAAGATTTTCCTTAATCTTTAACCTATCTGTATTAAATATTTTTCCGCCTGTTTCGATACCCGATTTCTCCATTATATATTCATCACTATATGTTAAATTGCCCTCAATGTCAACACCGGCAAGGTCAAAGTAAGAAGTCTTGCAATATACATAATAAAGACAAAAAGCAAGAACTACAGCAGCTGTAAAAAAAGCTGCTGTGCTGACTAATAGCTTCTTATTTTTTCTTTTTTTCTTTTTCCTTTGTTTTTTGCTGTTATTTTCTTTAGCCATCGTGTAGTTATTCCCCCGCGAGTTGTCTTAGTACAGGGACATTCCTCTAAGCTTAACCTCAAGAACTTTCCCTACTTAGAGGTGTGTCCCTCTTCCTCAGCTTCGGTAATTATAACCCCTAAATTGTGCAATTTATATAAAAACTTTTCATAACCTCTTTTTATATGATGTATATTGTTTATTTTAGTGATTCCCTCTGCTCCCATCGCCGCAATTACCAAGGCAGCACCGCCTCGTAAATCCTTTGATTCAACCTCGGCACTATGAAGTTTTTCAACACCTTCAACCACTGCAACTCTTCCTATTGTCTTAATGTTTGCACCCATTTTTTGAAGTTCGGGTACATGCTTGAATCGGCTGTCAAATACAGTTTCCTCAATTATAGATATTCCCTCAGCCACTGCCATGGACGCCATTACCTGAGCCTGCATATCTGTAGGAAAGCCGGGATAGGGCTGGGTTGTTATTTTTTCTATTGCCTTTATTCTTCCGCCATTTGTAATAACTATAGTTTCGTGTGTCTCTCTTATTTCGCATCCCGCATCTTCATATAAAGAGGTTATTGACTTAAAATGAGATTTTTCTATGTTTCTTATGTAGATTTTGCTCTTCA
>CAZTXR010000154.1:0-4939 GCA_964617605.1 uncultured Clostridia bacterium
CCTGCAGCCAAGGTCAAATTGACAAATATTTAGGCAAAATTTCAGGCCCCTTATTAAATCGCATTGATATTCAAGTTGAGGTATTGCCTGTCAAATATGATGATTTAAAAGACGAGAGGATTGAAGAAAGTTCTCAAGAAATCAAAAAAAGAATTGTAAAAGCAAGAAATATACAGCGTGAAAGATATAAGGATTTAAATATTTTGACTAATTCCGAGCTTTCAACAAAGGCTATAGCGAAATTCTGCAAGGTTAACAGGGAATCGGAAACCTTATTAAAGAATGCATTTGAGCTGTTAGGCTTAAGCGTCAGAGCCTATAATAAAATTCTTAAAGTAGCAAGAACAATAGCGGATTTGGAAAGTTCAGAAAATATAGAAACAAGGCATATTGCTGAAGCAATTCAGTATAGAAATTTAGACAGAAAATACTGGAGGTAGGGTATGGATAGTTTAAATATAAATGAAAAAACACTATTATGGCTTTCAGCAAATGGAATTTCAAACAATAAGGTTACAAAACTATTGGAATACTTCGGTTCACCGCAGGCCTTGTGGGACAACTTTGAAAGCGAAAAATATAATTTATCTTTGTTTATAAGCAATAAGGCAAATAAACTTATGGAAAGCAAAATTAACTTCGAAGAAAAGATATTGGAGAAGCTCAACAAAGAAAAAGCTCAAATTATTACTCTTTACGATGAAAAATATCCTGCAAAGCTAAAGCAAATTGAAGGCCGGCCATATTTATTATACTATAAAGGCAGTTTGGATTATATTAACCATATATCCATTGCAGTTGTCGGTTCCAGAAAAGCAACGGCTTACGGGAAATGGGCGGCAGAAAAGCTGACCAAAGAATTATCAGAACTTGGTGTTAATATTGTAAGCGGACTTGCTGTAGGCATTGATACAATAGCTCATAAAACAGCCTTAAAATTTGGCTCGAAAACATTCGGAGTGATTGGTTGCGGAATCAATGTTGTTTATCCAAAGAAAAATTTAGAGCTTTTTAATCAAATATCTGATAATAAGGGAGCGGTTATTACTGAATATCCCTTTGATATACAACCTGTGGCATTTAACTTTCATGACAGAAATAGGATTATCAGCGGACTTTCTGACGGGGTATTGGTTATTGAGGCTCAGGAAAGAAGCGGTACATTAATAACTGCCGGTCACGCAGCCAATCAAGGAAGGGAAATTTTTGCAGTTCCCGGCAATATAGACAGCTTGTACAGCAAGGGAACAAATGCTTTGATTAAGGATGGAGCAAAAATAACGAGGTCAATTGATGATATCATTGAAGAAATATTGGAATTAAAAGAAAAAGTAAGGCTTAAAAATATATCTATTGATATAAGCACATTAACCGATGAGGAATTAATAATTATAAATTGTCTCAAATCAGAGAAAAATACAATTAATGATTTAAGTGATGAAACGAAAATGGATACAGGTCAATTGCTTAGTCTCTTAACGTTATTGGAAATGAAAGGCTTAATAGTTCAGACAAGCGGTAATAAGTTTATCATTAATGTTTAGCAAACAATAAGCTTTATCATTGCCATGAATATATGTAAATATGTGAACAGTAACTATTGCAGCATTTAGAACTCTGTCAATTTGTTAACTAATATTGAACAAAACGTATAAAATTGGTATAATTCATTTAATGTTTGATACCTTTTAAAGTGAAGAAAATTAAAGATATGTGGGTTAGAGGGACAGTCAGATAGGTCCCCACTGTACCATAGCCGGGGGTAAAGATGTATAATGACTTTAACTGTATGGAAGAAATTAAGAAAATAAAGATGGAAAGTAAAGCATTGGAAATATTTTTTGAAAATACCACTGAATGTCTTGTTTTAGTTGACAAAGATGGCTATATAGTAAAAATGAACAATGCTTATTTAGGTTTTTTAAACATAAAGAACGAAAATTACATAGGCAGACATGTTACAGATGTTATAGAAAATACAAGGCTTCACATAGTTGCGAAAACAGGTGAAGAAGAAATAGATCAAATACAAAGAATTAATGGCCACGATGCTGTAACTTCAAGAATTCCCATTATGGAAGATGGGAAAGTTACAGGAGCCATAGGCAAGGTTATGTTTAAAAATTTCAGAGAAGTGAATGTCTTGTATAAAAAATTGGAAGAAGCAAACTCGGAGCTTATTAACTACAAAGAACGTTTGAAAAAGGTACAGGGAAATTATTATGCCTTGGATAATATCATCGGCAGCAGCAAAAAGATAATTGAATTGAAAGAAACTATAAGAAGGGTAGCAAACTCAGATTCAACAGTACTAATAACAGGTGAAAGCGGTACAGGAAAAGAAATTTTTGCAAATGCAATTCATGAGATAAGCAATAGGAGAGATAATAATTTCGTTAAAATTAATTGTGCCGCAATCCCTGAAAATATATTGGAATCAGAGTTATTCGGCTATGAGGAAGGTGCTTTTACCGGGGCTGTAAAGGGAGGAAAAATCGGAAAATTTGAAATGGCTCACAAGGGTACCTTGTTTCTTGATGAAATAGGTGATATGAGTTTTGATATGCAATCAAAAATGCTTAGGGTCTTGCAGGACAAGGTTGTAGAAAGAGTTGGCGGGAATTCTCCCAAAAAAGTAAATGTCAGATTGATTGCAGCAACCAATCAAAACTTATTAAAAAAAATTGAAAAAAATGAATTCAGGGAAGACCTGTATTATCGTCTTAATGTTTTATTGCTTGAGTTGCCGCCCCTTAGGGAAAGAATGGATGACATAGAGCCTCTGTGTAATTTTTTCATATCAAAATACAATAACAAATTCGGTATTTATATTGAGAAAATAGACGAAACAGCAATGAATTACCTAATGAATTACACATGGCCCGGAAACATAAGGGAGTTGGAAAATGTTATAGAAAGAGCATATAACTTTGTTGACGGGAACATAATAAATGTTAAACAGCTGCCTGAAAAAATTATAAAAGGCAGGGGTCTTATTTCTGTAGGGGATTTAAAAAACAACCTAAACAGTCTTGAAAAGCAATTAATTGTGGATACTTTAAAAGCATGTGGCGGAAATAAAAGCAAAGCTTCTAAGGCATTAAAAATTAACAGGGCAAGCTTATATCAAAAGTTAACAAAGTATGGTTTATAGTGTTACAATTTTATACAGTGTTATAAAAACATACAAGATTGATGTTTATTAACATTGCTAATACTATTTTATTATGTTTTGAAACAAAGTGTATATAAAAGTAACAGTATGATAAAAACTTAGGCTAAAAGATATTGCAAATCGACCTTATAATTTTGGCATGAAAAATGCATATTATTTATTGCAGCAACTATATTAGGAGGGAAAAAATGAGTTCATATCAAATATTAATGCCATCAGCAATATTATATGGTGCAGGATGTGTTGAACAATTAGGAAATAAAGTAAAGCCCTTAGGTAAAAAAGCATTGATTGTCAGCGACAAAGTTATGACAGATACAGGTAATGTAAAAAAAATTCAGGATCTGTTAAATGTACAAGGAATCACATTTGAAGTTTATAATGAAGTAAACGGCGAACCTACTGATGTAATGATTGAAAAAGGACTAAACATCTACAAGATCGGGAATTGTGATTTTTTGGTTGGAATCGGAGGAGGAAGCCCTATAGATGCTGCCAAGGCAATAGGTCTTATGGCAAACAATCCCGGTAATATAGCAGATTATATGGGATTAGGAAAAGTGAAAAATCCCCTGCCGCCGCTTGTAGCTCTTGCAACTACATCAGGAACAGGCTCAGAGGTTACGCAGTTCACTATAATTGCCGACACCAAAAATGATGTCAAAATGCTGATAGGAAGCCCTTACATCGTGCCTACTCTTGCAGTAAATGACCCTCTGTTCACTTTAAGCGTACCGGCAAAAGTAACTGCAGCCACAGGTATAGATGCATTTACTCATGCAATTGAAGCATATATTTCAAAGAAATCCCATCCATTCACAGAAACTATGTCTTTATCGGCTATAAAAAGAATATCAAAATATATCAGAAGAGCCTATGCAAATGGAGAAGACATAGAAGCAAGAAGTGAAATGATGATAGCATCAATGGAGGCAGGAATAGCATTCAGCAATGCTTCTGTAACAATAGTTCACGGAATGAGCCGCCCCATAGGTGCTTTGTTCCATGTTGCCCACGGTATATCCAATGCAGTCTTATTGCCTAAATGTATGGAATTTGCATTGATGGGAGCGCCTGAAAAGTTTGCTCAGGTTGCAGCAGCAATGGGGGAAAAAGTTGAAGGACTTACAACAATGGAAGCTGCCAAAAAAGCTGTTCAAGCAATAAAACAATTGAATGATGATTTGGAAATACCAAACATATCAGGACTTGGCATAGACAGGGAACAATTTATGGCATTAGTGCCAAAGATGGCGCAGGATGCCATAAACTCAGGGAGTCCCGGAAACACACCAAGAAAAGCAAGTTTAGAACAAATAATGCAAATATATAAAGATACATTATAGAATAATAGGAGGAAAAGATGATAAAGGCAAATGAATATGTAGCATCCTTAATCGAGAGGGCAAGAAAGGCACAAGAAATAGCAGAAGGTTTCAGCCAGGAAAGGGTAGACCACTTAACAAAAGCTATTGTATGGAATGTAGTTAAACCTGAAACAGCTGATAAAATATCTAAGTTAGCTGTAGAAGAAACGCAGTACGGAAATTATGACTCTAAATATGCAAAACTTCAGAACAAGCTTAAAGGTGCCATAAGAGATATGGAAGGCAAAAAAAGCATGGGCGTCATAGAGAGGAATGAAGAAAAGGGTATAATCAAAATTGCAAAGCCGGTGGGAGTAATAGGAGCTGTTATTCCAGTTACAAATCCTGAAGCAACTCCTGTTTTAAAAGCTATAATGGCAATAAAAACAAGAAATGC
>CAZTXR010000155.1:0-2519 GCA_964617605.1 uncultured Clostridia bacterium
ATCCGGACAAAATGTGCGATCAGATATCAGATGGCATCTTAGATGCAATTATGGAGCAAGATCCAAATGGAAGAGTTGCCTGTGAAACAGTTACTAAAACAGGTTTTGTGCTTGTAGCAGGAGAAATAAGCACAAATTGCTATATTGATATACCTAAAATAGTAAGACAAACTATTGCAAATATAGGCTATGACAATGCAGAATATGGTTTCGACCATAAAACATGTGCAGTATTTACATCTATAGAGGAACAGTCCTCGGATATTGCAATGGGCGTTAATGAAGCAGATGAGTATAAAAAAGGAAATCAAGATACTAATGATATGATTGGAGCAGGGGACCAGGGCATGATGTTTGGTTTTGCATGCAATGAAACACCTGAGCTTATGCCAATGCCCATATCTTTAGCTCACAAGCTTGCTATGAAATTAGCTGAAGTAAGAAAAAACAAAACAGTAGGTTATTTGAGACCTGACGGAAAAACACAGGTAACAGTTGAGTACCATGACAATGTACCGGTACGAATTGATACAATTGTTGTATCTACACAGCATAATCCTGACGTGGACAGGGCAACAATCGAAAAAGATATTAAGGAATATGTAATTAAAACGGTTGTTCCTGAAAACCTATTGGACGAAAACACCAAGTATTATGTAAATCCGACAGGAAGATTTGTAATCGGCGGACCTCAAGGCGATTCCGGATTAACAGGAAGAAAGATAATCGTTGATACTTATGGGGGATATGCAAGGCACGGCGGCGGAGCATTTTCAGGAAAAGATCCCACAAAGGTTGACCGTTCTGCAACATATGCGGCAAGACATATAGCAAAAAATATTGTTGCAGCAGGACTTGCAGACAAGTGCGAAGTAGAGTTAGCTTATGCAATTGGAGTTGCAAAGCCTGTATCAATAATGGTTGAAACCTTTGGTACAAATAAAGTTGATAATGAAATAATTGAAAAAGCAGTTGCTGAGAATTTTGACTTAAGACCTGCAGTAATTATTGAAAAATTCAATTTGAGAAGACCTATTTATCAACAGCTTGCAGCCTACGGACACTTTGGAAGGGAAGATCTTGACCTACCATGGGAAAAGATAGATAAAAAGGAAGCATTAAAAAAGTATTTGTAATAGGCATGAAGTAATAGTAAAGATTTTTGGCTTCTTACGGGATGACCTGAAAGGGGTATTATATGTTAAACACAGGTTCAGGGATACTGCTGCCGATTTTTTCACTTCCGTCAAAATACGGTATAGGGACCTTTGGCGCAGAAGCCTGCAAATTTATTGACTTTTTACATTCAGCAGGGCAAGATTATTGGCAGATATTGCCTCTTGGACATACATCCTACGGGGATTCCCCATATTCTACATTTTCCGTATATGCAGGCAATCCATATTTCATAGACCTAGAAACGTTGGTAATAGAAGGATTCATTGAAGAAAGCGACATTGGCAAATTCGATTTTGGAAGTAATGAAGAATCCATTGATTATAAGAAGTTATTTGATAAGAGATATGAGATTCTGAGAAAAGCTTATGTAAACAAAGGGAGATATCATAATTTAACTGCTTTTATAAAACAAAATCCATGGGTTGAAGATTATGCATTATTTATGGCATTAAAATATAAAAACAATCAACTGCCCTGGTACAAATGGGATGAAGGGCTGATTAAAAGAGAGACATCCGCATTGCAAAGGGCTAAAGATGAGCTTAATGATGAAATAAATTTTTGGACTTTCTTGCAGTCTTTGTTTTTTGAACAGTATTTTAAGTTAAAGGAATATGCAAACAAATCAGGCATATCAATAATCGGTGACATTCCTATTTATGTTGCTGAGGACAGTGTTGATGTATGGGCAGAAAGCAAGTTATTCATGATGGATGAAAACAATATGCCTTTATGTGTTGCCGGTGTACCTCCTGATGACTTTTCCGATAAGGGACAACTTTGGGGAAATCCTGTCTACAATTGGGAATATTTAAAAGAAACCGAATACGAATGGTGGATAAGCAGAATTGATTTTTCGCTTAAACTATATGATCTAGTGCGAATAGACCATTTCAGAGGATTTGATGAATTTTGGGCTGTACCCTATGGCTCTGAAAATGCTATAAATGGTAGCTGGCTTCCCGCTTATGGAAAAGAATTATTTCATAAAATAAATGAAAAGTTTGGCAATGTACAAATTATTGCTGAAGATTTAGGAATTATTACGGACAGTGTTATTAAACTAAAGAATGATTTGGGATTTCCGGGAATGAAGGTTTTACAATTTGCATTTGACGGTAATCCCCTTAATCCATACTTGCCCATTAATTATGAGAAAAATTGCGTTGCATACACAGGCACCCATGACAATGATACATTAAGAGGCTGGTTTGAAAAGTTAAGCGATAAAGAAAAAAGATATGTTCTAAATGCTCTGAATATTAATATTAATGAAAATATTGAAAATATTGATAATATTGATAATATTGATAATATTACATATGAATTAATAAAAGCAA
>CAZTXR010000155.1:2619-4930 GCA_964617605.1 uncultured Clostridia bacterium
AATATTGATAATATTGATAATATTGATAATATTACATATGAATTAATAAAAGCAATTTATAAGAGCAAGGCTGATATTGGCATTGTACCCTTGCAGGATTTTCTTTGCTTAGACTCTAAGGCAAGGGTTAATACCCCATCAACTTTAGGCAGCAACTGGAGTTGGAGATTAAAAGGAGATATGCTGACAGAAGAATTGGCTGAAAAAATCTTTATAATTCTGAACGACAGCAAAAGAACTCAATCAAAGCTGAAAGGATGAGATTTTCACTATGTTAAGAATTACCGCCTGTAAGTCCCCCACGGGAAACGAATATGTTTCGCTTCGTCATCCCAGGCACAATGACACATTAGTGTATTCCTTGTATAGTTATTACGAAAAAAGGAGACCTAACCACTAAACTTTTGTCATTTTCGTTAAAATTAAATAATTTTCTTTTTCTGCATTAAAAATATTACCTGCTCGATTTTTATCGTATTCTATGATATTTTCATTAAACTTTAATGTAATATCTTTAGAAGACATATTTATTGCTATAATTATTTTATTTGTATTATCAAATCTTTCAAATACAAAAACACCATTATCATGGATCAAACACCTATACTTGCCTTCAATAAAAACCTTATTGCTTTTTCTGAATTGTGTTATAAACATATAAAATTTAAGAATTTCCTTATTTTCTTTACCCCAGGGATAGCACTTTCTGTTAAATGGGTCTTTCCAACCTTCTAATCCAACCTCATCGCCATAATAGATGCATGGTATTCCGGGCAGGGTAAATTGCAATAAGCAGGCAATTTTAAGCATTTTGATTCCGTATGCCAATTCATTATTTGAAAGGGTGCTTTCTGCCATTTCTTCTTTGCCTGAAGGTATTGTGGGGCTTCCTAAGAGTGTTAAAATTCTTTCTGTATCATGAGTTCCGATAATATTCATAAGACAGTTTATACTTTCAGACGGATATGTTTCCATTATTTTGTTCATTGTTTTATATAACAAGGTGCAGTCTTTGTTTTTAAGATATTGAATTATTCCGTCTCTGAGGGGATAATTTGTTACTGAATCTAATTGTTTGCCGCAAAAATACTCTTTCAATTTGTTGTAGGAATATTTATTTGAGGCATCTTCCCAAACTTCGCCTACAATCAGAGAATCTTTAGTTTGTCCCTTTACCGCTTTGCGAAGTGCATGAATAAATTCATCAGGCAGTTCATCGGCCACATCAAGACGCCAGCCCATAACCCCTGCATTTTGCCAATGCTTGATTACCCCTTCTTGTCCGCATATAAAGTTTATATAAGATTCATTATTTTCATTTATTTCAGGCAGAGTTTTTATGCCCCACCAGCTTACATAATCATCTCTCCATTTATTGAAAGTATACCAATCGTAATAAGGAGAGTCCATGCTTTGATACGCTCCCCTAGAGTCATACTTGCCATATTTGTTAAAATAAATGCTGTCAGCACCGGTGTGGCTGAACACACCGTCAAGTATTATATTAATTCCATATATCCCGGCTTCCTTGCATAATTCTTTCAAGGAATTTTCTGTACCAAACATAGGGTCAATTTTATGATAATCTCCCGTATCGTATTTATGATTTGAATAGGCTTCAAAAATGGGCGACAAATATATTATGTTAACACCGAGACTTGCAATATAAGGTAATTTCTCTTTTATACCTTCTAAGTTTCCCCCAAAAAAATCATTATTTAAGATTTCTCCCTCATCATCAGGCAGGTAGTAAGGTATTTCACCCCAATTTCTTATTATGATACCATTCTTTTTATTTATTTTTGTTCTAAAAAACCTATCCACAAAAATGTGATATATTATTCCGCCTTTAGGCCAATTTGGAGTTGAATAAGATTCATCGTAAATCAGCATTTCATAGCTTTCTGATTTTTCCTCGTTTAAAATAAAGGAATAACAGTAATGACCATCTTCCTTTATAGAAAACTGTGCTTTATATAAATCATAGTTTTTTTCTTTTGATACCCACTGCATTTTTATTTTATCATAAAGAGATTTGTCGTAATCATGCCGTTTTTCAATAATTAAAACAGGAGCAGCGGCATTCAGCTTGACAAAGATTTTAAGGGTTATTAATTCATTTGATTTAATTCCTCCCTGAGGATGCCTAAAAAATTCAGACTGACAATCAAATTTATACATGCCTTATCCCCCAAATATTATTTGCATATTCTTCTATAGTCCTGTCAGAAGAAAACTTTCCTGCGGAGGCTATATTCATCAATGACATTTGATTCCACTTTCTTTTGTCATTAAAATAAAGTAAAGAAGC
>CAZTXR010000156.1:0-4868 GCA_964617605.1 uncultured Clostridia bacterium
TTTTTAAGATACAGAAAAGGATATGACAACCAGGATTTGGGGAGAATAGATGCACAGCAGCAATTTTTAAAATCTGCTGTAAAAAGATCCTTGGGTCTGCAGCTGCCGGCTTTGATAAAGGAAGCTTACTCACATCTTGAAACAAATATTGAGATATTGGATATACTAAGTTTAGCCGGTGACTTAGTTGGATTTTCTTCTGATAATATCAATGCAAGCACACTGCCCGGCATGGAAACACCATTGGAAGGATTATCGTTTTACATACCTGACAGTGAAGGAATAAAAAATTTGGTTTATTCATTATATGGTTTGAACATGGGAACTTATAATTAATTTTACTGAAAGAAGGCGGACTTTTATGAAACAATTTATTAAGGTGTTTTTATTTTCTTTAATAATATTTTCTGCTGTAATTACAACAGGAATATTTACCTATTCAAAATTTTTATCTCCGGAAGGAATCGCCGAAGAATTGCCGGAAGGAGAAGAACCTATAGTTGCAGATAATGAAAAGGATGATAATTTAACACCCTTGGAAAAGGCTATGCGTGACAGCAACCGCATTAATGCCCTGCTCTTAGGATTTGAGGGTGCAAGGTCTGATACCATTATGCTTGCAAGCTTTGACAGAAAAACAAAGGAAGCAAATATTATATCAATACCAAGGGATACCTATTATAAAAGAGATAAATATGATAAGTATTCTGAAATGCAAAAAATAAATGCCGTCTATGGCAGTGAAGAAGAAGGTTATAAAGCTGTAATGGCAGCTGTTGAGGATATAACCGGAATAAGGGTCGATAAATATGTTGCTGTTAATTATGCCGGCGTAAGGGCAGCAGTAAATGCTATAGGCGGAGTTGAAGTAAATGTGCCGATTCACATGAAATATACTGACATATATGATGACCCCCCTCTTTATATAGATATTATGCCGGGGAATCAAATCATATACGGTGATAAGGTAATGGAGCTTTTAAGATTCAGATCAGGTGATCCGGGATATCCTTCATTCCCTAACGGTGATGTAGGCAGGGTGGAAATGCAGCAGGCATTTATTAAATCTGCCATTAAAAAATCTTTGAGCCTTAAGCTGCCAAGCGTTGTAAGCGCTGTATATCCTTATGTTGAAACTAATTTCACCTTGACTGAATTGTTGGGATTTGCTAAAGATGCAATCGGATTTTCAACAGAAAATCTTTCAACAGCCATATTGCCGGGAGGGGCGAAATTTTTGGGCAAATTATCATTCTACATCCCTAATGGCGAAGAAATAACAAGGACCTTATACGACTTGTATGATGTGCCTCTTTCAGCCGCTGCCGATGGGGAAAGCGTAGCAAATGCTGCAGAATAGGGGGATGCAATGATTAAACCTAAACCCTTGAAAATTGGCGATAAGGTTGCAGTAATAGCACCATCATCAGCCACCGATATAAAATCCGTAGAAGACGGAGAAAAGAAAATAAAAGCATTGGGGTTAAATCCCATAATGTTTCCAACCTGTTATAAAAATTACGGGCATCTTTCCGCTAAAGACGAAGAAAGGGCTAAGGACGTAAATGATGCCTTTATTGATGAAAGTATTAAGGGCATTATTTGTTTGCGGGGAGGTTATGGAACCCCACGTATTCTTGAGCTATTAGACTATAAAGCAATAGCTTCCAATCCCAAGGTATTCGTAGGCTTCAGCGATATTACCGCACTTCATACGGTATTTAATCAAATTTGCGGTATGGTAACATTTCATGGCCCTATGGCAACTTCGAATTTTGCTAAGGTGAAAAATGAAAAGGTAGAGTTTGAGCATTATTCCCGTGAAAGCTTAGTAAAAAATATATTCACCAATGAGCCCCTTGGTTTATATGTCAACCCCGGGGATGAAGAATTAAAAAGTCTATGCCAAGGAAAGGCAGAAGGACTGTTAACCGGAGGAAATCTTACCCTCTTAACATCTGCCTTGGGCTCTAAATATGAAATAAATACAAAGGGTAAAATACTTTTCATTGAAGAAGTGGGTGAACCCATATACAAGATAGACAGAATGCTTACCTCCTTGGCACTTGCAGGTAAATTTAATGATTGTACGGGAATTATATTTGGAACCTTCACAAACTGCGAAAGAGAAACTAAAGCTTATGAGGGAGGCTTAGACCTGCCTTTGGAGGAGGTTTTTGAAAATACTCTTTTAAGATACAATAAACCTATAATATACAACTTTAAGGCAGGGCACAATTTTCCTCAGCCCACAATGGCATTGGGAACCGATGTAATTATAGATGCCGACCTAAAACAAGTAATATTTACAGAAAGCGGAACAGAGAACTAACCATCTTGTCATCCTGAGGACAGCGATGGATCCCATGTCTAAGAAGATTCTTCATTGTAATAAGAAGCGAAGGCTTTGCCATCCTAAGTGACAGCGAAGGATTTCATAGCAATGGTACTAAGGTGAACAAATAATAAAATATTAGCAAGGGAGCAAATATGGAATTATTAAGAGATACATATGTAGAAATTAATTTGGACCACATAGCATACAATATGCAAAAAATCAAAGAAAGGGTGGGAGCCGAAGTAGCGGTGGCAGCAGTGGTAAAGGCCAACGGTTACGGCCACGGAGCAGTAGATATAGCACAAACAATTATGGAAAACGGCGGTGATTATTTGGCTGTTGCAACATTGACCGAAGCCTTAGAATTGCGAAAACACCATCCGGATTATAAAATATTTATAATGGGTTATACTGCCGACGAATATTTGGAACACACAGTTAAAAACAATATTACTCAAACAATCTTCTCTTTGAGACAAGCAGAGATTCTGAATGATTTGGGATTAAAACTTAATAAAAAGCCATTAGTGCAAATTAAATATGATACAGGCTTTAATCGTTTAGGATACAAGGATTCACAGGAAAGCATCGTAGAAATAGACAAGATCTTTGATTTGGAAAACTTAGAGGTCGAAGGAATCTTTTCACACTTTGCCCTTGCCGGCGAAAGTGAAGATGAAATTCAATACAACAAACTGATGAATGCAGTAAAGCAATTGGAGGCAAGGGGAAGGAAGTTTAAATACAAGCATATATGCGACAGTATTGCCGGCATTGATTATCCTCAATACAGACTGAATATGATCAGGCCGGGAGCAATTATATATGGTCTTAAATCTTATCATGATGATTCACTTATACTAAAGCAGGCAATGACATTTAAGACAAAAATTTACCACATTAAAACATTAAACAAGGGTGAAGGAGTAAGCTACGATTATTTATGGAAGGCACAGGATACCTGCACAGTTGCTACACTGCCCTTTGGTTATGCTGACGGTTATCCGAGAAATATGAGGGACAAGGGATTTGTAACCATTCACGGAAAAAAAGCCCCCATAATAGGTGTAATATGCATGGATCAGTGCATAGCTGATATAACGCACATACCGGAAGCGCGTGTCGGGGATGATGTTGTAATATACGGTGACGGCAAAAATAACACAATGGATATACATGAAGCATCACAGCTGGCACAAACCAACAAAAATGAATTGGTCTGCCGCATAACCATAAGAACCCCAAGGGTTTATATAAAGGATGACAAGGTATATAAAGTGTTGAATTATTTGTTATAGGGAAAGAGGACACACCTTCGTGGCAAATTTGAAAAGGAGAAATTATGGATATAAATAAAAGAATTGAAGAAATATATGATGCAATAGTGGAAATACGCAGGGATTTTCATATGAATCCCGAGCTTAGCCAACATGAGTTAAGAACACAGGGAAAAATCCGCGAATATTTAAATCAGTGGGGAATTGAAAATTATATATGTGCAGAAACCGGAGTTGTGGGAATAATAAGAGGGAAAACTCCCGGAAAGACAATCGGCATCAGAGGAGATATAGATGCTCTTCCCATACTTGAAAAAAACAAGGTTCCCTACAGTTCTTTAAATCCCGGTGTAATGCATGCCTGCGGACACGATGCCCACACTGCCATAGTTCTTGGTGCGGCTAAAATTATAAAGGAATTGGCTGACTCCGAAGAATCCATAAAGGGAAATGTCAAACTGTTTTTCCAGCCAGCAGAGGAAACAATCGGCGGAGGCCAAAGAATGGTTCAGGAAGGATGCATGGAAAATCCTACAGTTGATTATGTTTTAGGGCTTCATGTTATGCCATATTTAGATGCAGGAAAAGTAGAATTAAAATACGGAAAACTTAATGCCTCTACCGATTCAATCGATATTTTATTGAAAGGGAAGGCCTCCCACGGAGCCTATCCTGATAAGGGAATTGATGCTATTGCAATGGCAGGCAATGTTATAAGTGCGCTTCAGACCATAGTGAGCAGAAATACATCTCCCCTGAACTCGGTAGTTATATCCCTCGGTAAAATTTCAGGTGGTGTAAAAGACAATGTAATTGCGGATGAAGTTAAAATTTCCGGCACACTGAGAGCTCTTGACGATGAAACCAGGGCATACAGCAAGGACAGAATTTCAAGTATTGTTAATGGTGTTGCCATGGCCTTTGGCGGCGAGGGAAGCACAACATTTTATGACGGCTACCAGGCTTTGATCAATGATGATGAGGTGGTAGATGTAATAAAGGAAAATGCAGAAAAACTTTTAGGAAAAGAAAATGTGGTGTTTAAGGAATTTCCGAGCCTTGGAGCAGAGGATTTCTCATATTTTATAGATGCTGCAAAAGGTGCCTTCTTCCATTTGGGCTGCGGTAACTCAAAAGAAGGAATAACATCACCTATACATACAGAGTATTTTGATATTGATGAAAAATGCCTAAAGGTAGGAATAAGACTTCAGGTGGAAAATGTATTGGCCTTATTAAACAAGTAAAAGTTT
>CAZTXR010000157.1:0-4827 GCA_964617605.1 uncultured Clostridia bacterium
AAAAAACTGAAGTAAATAAAAGCAGAAAATCTGAAATAAAAACATATATTAAGAAGTTTGAAACAGCATTAAACGAAGGCAACTACGAAAAAGCTCAAGAATACCTAAAAATATGTGAAAAGAAATTATATCAGGCTGCTGCAAAAAACACTATTCATAAAAACGCTGCAGCAAGAAAAGTAAGCAGATTAACAAAAAAACTTAATAAGGTTGCATAATATTCAGTTGGCGGAATTGCCGCTGCTGAGCTAACATTAAAGATTCATCAACTAACCTCATAGTCTATGAATGTTGTGAATGTGGTGTTAGTTGATGAATCTCTAGGAAATTTTAAAAACCGGCTAAACCGGTTTTTTTATAATCCCCATCGTTATCAATTCAAGCCCTACCCTGCTGTCAATTTCTCCGGTTTTAATTTTTTTATCAAGATCCAAAAACCTTCTCATATAATATTCTATTCTTTCCACATTAAGATATTTTGATTGCTTTGCTAATTTAGATGCTACAAAATTCTTTATTTTCATTTTATTTATTATATCGTTGCTGCTATAACCTTTTTTTTGCAAAACCACATACTGATAAAGCATTCGGTATTGCCTTGTAATCATATGAATTATAAATTGCTCGGCAATGTTGTTTAAAAGCATCTCATCCAATATTTCAAATGATTTTTTCTTATTATTATCACATATGCAGTCGACTAGCTTGAATATATTGCTTTCAACCGATTTAATCATTAAGAGGTCTAAATCCTCAATAGTTATATCCTTTTTATTCTTATTATGAGATATAATTTTATGTATTTCATTATTGATATGATACAGGCTCACCGTGCTTTCATATTCCAAATAGCCGCAGTTATTAGCCATATAGTTGGCATCTGACATTGAAATATTATAACTGGTCTTCTTAAATTCACCGGCTATATATTTTGTCAGTTCATCTTCTTTTAATCTGCTAAATTCAAACACTGATTTTATATCTTTAAGTTTTTTTACAATTTTCTTTCTTGCATCCGGTTTTCCATCCTTAATTATAAAAATTGTAATGCAGCTAAAATTATCATCTATAATTTTTATAAGCTTTTCTTCTTCCTTTTTATCCAAGCTTCCGGTTGATGTTAAAAAATCAGCCTCCTTTAATACGCAAAGCTTTTTTTCAGACATGAAAGGAAATGTATTAACAAATTCAAAATAATCATTTAAGCTGTTCATTTTTTCAAATTCCGAATAATTCATATCTTCATAATTGCTGTCAATATACTGCTTTTTAATATGTTTAACAGAATAATCAATAAAATACTCTTCATTTCCATAAAGCAGCAAACAATTTGGAAGCATCTTTTTTTCTGTAATATTTTTTATCAAATAATAGCTCATAATCCTCATCCTTCAACATCCATATAATTAAAAAACAAAATATAATTAATTTATATATTATTCCTGTTAAATAAAGCTCATAATAATTATGGGACTTCTCATTTACATATGTATTATAGTACAAATTGTTGTTTTTTAAAATAATATTTATTTCTCCATGTTCATATGTAGAAAAAATCCTGCTTCCTGAATTTTCATACCTTAAAATTACTTCATTATTTGGAATTCCGTAATTGTTTCTTCCGTAGCTTAAAACAGCAATTTGAGGCTTTACAGCATCTACAAATTGCAGGCTTGAAGATGTTTTGCTGCCATGGTGAGGAACCACTACAATGTCATAAAATCCTAAGTCATTATAAATTGCATATTCTGCATCCTTTTCAATATCACCGGGAAGAAGAATGTTTCTGTTTTTATAATTTATAGAAATTACCAGTGATGAGTTATTTATATTTCCTAAATTTAAATTATCATATGGCCATAAAATCTCCATATTTAAATTATCATCAAATTTCATTTTATAGCCCGAATATATTTTTTGTATTTCATGATATCCATCATGTTTTAATGATGAAAAAATTTTATTAACCTTTATATGACTGTTTAAAATAGAACCTAAGCCATTATAATGGTCTGCATCCCAGTGACTTATAAAAAGTGCATCAACATATGTAACACCCCTCTTTGTTAAGTAAGGAAGCGCAATGTATTTTCCCATTTCTTTGCTTGAATTGCTTCCGCAATCAACAATCATATTCAAACCTTTATATCTGATTGTTGTAAACAGACCCTGTCCCACATCAACCGTATTAAAATAAAGATTCTTATCCGCCATAGGTATCATTATATAAGTAATAAAATAAAAACTGATAATTGCAACAATACCATATTTCTTGAACCTGCAGGATTTATTAATATGTAAGTATATCATAAAAAATAAAGCGATGTAAAAGAATATTATGTGGCATATGGACATAGTTGGGAAAATCAAACCGTTAAAAGCAATTTTATCGGAAAAGTCAATAATTGACCTTAGGCTATATAAAATATAATCAAATATTTTAAAGGGCACAATCAGTATAATATTAAGAAAAGTGTTGCATATCAACAAAATAAATCCGGAAATCATAATAAGGGTAAATACAGGCAAGAGCAGTAAATTATACAAAACGCCCATAATAGGCACAAAATTGAAATAATACACAATTACAGGCAATGTAAATATCTGCAGGAATAAATACATGTAAAGGTTTTTAAAAATATTGTTTTTAACCTTAATGTATTTGCTGAAAATTATAAAGCTCAATGCTGCTGAAAATGATAAGAGGAAACCTGCATCAAATATCCAAAATGGATTGTATAAAGTCAATATAAGTGCAGCAAGCCCTATAGAATTTAAGGAATTGTATTTTCTGTATAATATTTCTGAACCAAAAAGAAGTGTAAACATGACAAGTGCTCTCATAACTGACAGCGGAAAGCCGATTAAGAAACCGTAAAACCAAATTAAAGACCATGATAAGACCCAGCTGACTCTCCTTGTAAAGACATATTTAAAGGCATTTAAAAGGAAAACATAAATTAGAACAATATGAGTTCCTGAAACCGCAAAAATATGTGCAAGTCCCATTACCTTAATATTATCATACAATTCATCGTCTAAATAGTTCACATCCCCCAAAATTATTGACAATATTACATCTGCATTATTCTTATTTAAATTATTGTAAAAAGTATTTTCAGTATAGGACCTGAATTTATTTGATATATTATTTAATAATGAATAGTTTTCCTCCACAACTACAGCATCACCTTCGGTAAAAACAAGAGCCCTGATTTTCTTGCTCCGCAAATAATTTTCATAATTAAAAAGCAATCTGTTTTTAGTTGATTGATTTTCGGCTGCCTTGCATCTTACTTTTATAATACTGTTTTCTTTAATATTTTTGTTGTTCCCTGAATAAAGAATTATATTTTCTTCACTGGAGAGAGGTGTGTCGTTTATGCTTGTAAGTGAAGCCTCATAGCAAATAGTTTCAGATTTCTTTTGATTTTTTACCTTTGCTTCAATTTCAATATTCTCATTAAAATGTTGTGAAATTACTGATCTTGAATTATAATTACAGTTAAGATATGATAAAATTACAAAAGCAAGAATTACAGTATTGTATATAAGCTTCTTATTTATCAACGAATTATAAATAAGCACTACAAAAATAACTATAAAATAATAGCTGAATATATTTAGCTCATATGAAATAATACCAAGTGCATAGGCTGCAAATATTGAAATTATTATATACATAAAACACCTCTTAATATTCTACCAAATATTAGGATAAAAATAAAGTCTTATTCAGGGGGTCTAATGTTTATTACTCAAGACGATATAAATAATATAACAGATAACAATTTTTTAAATGAAATTTATAAGGAATCTATATTTATAGATATTGAAACTACAGGCTTATCAAGAAAATATTCAGATATTATATCCATAACTGCCTTGCTTTATGAAGTTGACAAATACAAAATATATCAAATATTTTGTCAGTATAAAATAGACCAACCGTCTGCCCTTAAGTATCTAAAGGATTTAGTTAAAGAAAAAAAACATATAATCACTTATAATGGCAACAGTTTTGATATTCCTTTTTTAGCCGAAAAAGCAGTGCAAAACAATATAAATATTGATTTTGATTCCTTAGTTAAAATAGATTTGTATAATTACATGCAAAAATTAAAAAATAAAGTAAATACCGCGGATTTAAAGCTAAAAACAGTAGAAAAGCATTTTTGTATTGAAAGAAATGATACGCTTGGTGGCAAGGATGTGCTTACATTGTACGAAGCATATCAATTGGAGCCACGAAAGGAATTTTCCTACTTAATACTTAAGCATAATTATGAGGATGTATATAATTTACCCTTTGTTATGAACAATATCTTTGATTTATATGATGATGTTTTATATTTAAACAATCTTATTGTTGCAATTAATAATAAAGATATTGCAGTCAAAAGAAATTTATTAACATGTTATTTTAGCGTTATTACAAATATCAGCAGGGATTTTATCAGCCATGATATGAATTGCACTATGAAATTATCAGTTGATTCGCAAATTTTAGAAATAAATATTCCATTAAATTTTTTTAAAGATGAATATATCAAGGAGCTTTATTACTTAGATAACAATGAATATAAAATTAAATCCTTCACTGCAATAAAGGGAATGAAGAGAAACCTTATACCTATAAAAATAAACGATAAAATATATTATGACAATATTAATAACCTGGTGAAGGAAATTATAAGAGAAGGATTTGGTAATTCTCTGCTGCAGCCATCATTCTAAACATAAATAAAGACTTAAAAGGTATGTCTCCAAACCTTTTAAGTCTTTTTTGGTGCCCAAACGCGGAATCGAACCACGGACACGGAGATT
>CAZTXR010000158.1:0-4801 GCA_964617605.1 uncultured Clostridia bacterium
GTTGGCAGAACAACTTCCAATTCTTTAACTTGGTCTCTCATAACGCCATATCTTACGGCTCTTACACCCCCGGCATTCATAACAACCAAACCTCCCACTTGTGCACCTTCATCTCCCGGATGTATGGGGAAGTATAAATTGTCGTGTTTGCTGAAAAGCTCATCTATCTGAAGCAAGGTAACACCTGCTTGGCATTCCACTGTCAGTGATGTTTCATCTACTTCAATAATTTTATTCATTCTTTCGGTGGATATTATAATGCTTGGCATTATTGTAACTGCCGCACCTGAAAGTGAAGTACCTCCTCCTCTTGCAACAACAGTTAATTTATTTTCATTGGCATATTTCATAATTTGTTGAATTTCTTTTGTTGATGAAGGTTTGACCACTATGCAATCTGTACAAACCTTTGGCTTCATAGCTCTTTCTGTTTCATCCTCACAGTAGTTTTTTACTATATCAGTATCAGATACAAGCCAGTCCGCTCCCACTATTTCCTGCATCTTTTTTATTGTTTCTTCGTTCATTTTATCCTCCTATATAAGCATTTACATGATATTTTCGTTTTTAATTGCATTTATCAGTTCCGGTATTATTTTGTATATATCTCCAACTATGGAATAGTCGGCAATATTAAAGATTGGTGCTGACGGGTCCTTGTTAATTGCTATTATTATTCCGGATTCTTTCATTCCTGCTAAATGCTGAGGGGCTCCAGATATACCGCATGCAATGTAAATTGCAGGCTTTACCCTGTTTCCGCTGTAGCCTACCTGATGATCCTTTGATATTATTCCCGTCTCAACCAATGCTCTTGATGCTCCAATTTCTCCGTTTAACAAATCAGCAAGCTCTTTTATCATATTTAAATCTTCAGGTTTCTTTATTGCCAGCCCTGCAGCAACTACAAGATTAGCATCGGCTATATTGATATTTTCTTTTGATAAGGCCTCTAATACTTCTATTGACCTGTCCTTAGAATTAATTGATTTTACTTTAATAATTTCTCCCTTTCTATTTTCATCTCTTATTGCTTCATCAAATTCCTTATATCTGACTGTTGCCATTTGAGGATAGGAATCAGATTTAATATGTGCAAGAATATTTTCACTGAATGCAGGTCTTACCTGAAGCAATTTCATATCTTTATCTATTTGAAGATCGGTGCAGTCTGCTGTAAGCCCTGTACCCAAGATTGCGGCAATCCTTGGTGCAAGGCTTCTGCCAAAGGTTGTTGCCCCAAAGAGGCATATTTCCGGCTTGATTTCATTTATGAGTTTAATAATATTTTCCGTATAGACCAATTCATCCGGTTTACTGAAAATCTCTTCGTCAATAATATGATATACTTTGTCAGAGCCTCTGTATATTAATTCCTGAGCATCAATAGTCTCGGGACCCAAGACCAAGGTGTTTAAGTTGGAGCCTAATTTTTCAGCTAGGACCCTGCCCTTTCCAAGAAGCTCATAAGATACCTTATGAATTTTATTATTAATTTGTTCGGCAAATATTAAAATGCCCCTATATTCTTTGCTTGTCATGATATCACCTTATTTTCTTTTAAAACATTTAAAATATCTGATACTGCTTTTCCGTCATCCTGTTTGTAGAGCTTTCCCTGTCTTTTTGACAAAGGTGGCACCACAATTTTCTTTACTTTTGTGGGAGATCCTTGAACCCCAATATCAGATACGTCTAAGAACTCTTTTAAGTCTTCATAATTCCATTTCTTTATTTCTGATTTTCTTGCTTTCATTTTATTTTTGAAAGTGGGCAGTCTTGGCACGTTAACATCTTTTGTTACAGTTAAAAGTAAAGGATAAGAAGCTCTTTTTACATAATAAGTTTCCCATACCTTGCTTACAAGTTCAATGGATTTTTCTGAATAAGATCTTATGGATTCAACATTGCTGATGTGAGGGATACCTAAACGGCCTGCTATTTCAGGCCCCACTTGACCCGTATCTCCATCAACAGACTGCATTCCTGCAATTATTAAATCATAATCTCCAATTTTTTTGATTGCTGAAGACAATATGCTTGATGTTGCTTTAACATCTGACCCCCCAAATTTCATGTCCGTAAGCAAGATTCCATCTGCAGTTCCCATTGCAAGGGCTTCTTTTAGGGCCTCTTCAGCCTGAGGAGGACCCATGGAGAGGGCTATAACCTCTCCGCCGGTTTTTTCAGCTATTTGAAGTGCTGCTTCCAAGGCATTTAAATCAAAGGGATTTATTTCTGTTCCTGCAGATGACCTGTCAATTCTTCCTTTAACCATGTCGAATTTGACTTTTTCCATATCAGGAACCTGTTTTATCAATACTATTATTTTCATTATAACCTCCAAGTTCTAACAATCATCAAGCAAAGTATCTTCTATAGTGATGCTTTCATATCCTTGCTTCTTTTGACTCCAATCAATATGAATGGAAACATTACTACGAATATTGAAAAATAACCTAAATATTTGTAGCCTATATTAATTATCGATGCTATACCAAAGGTCGAAACTATTACATCCAAGGTCAACATCACAAGGACAATCAATAAATTTATGTTTCTTTCTTTTTTGATATTTTTAACCAGTATTTCTTTTTTGCCGAATCTAACAACCAATGAAAATGCAAATGTGATTATTGTTGACAATGATGCCATCAGAACGAATAATACATAGACAGTTTCTAAAACAGGAATCCTTAACTGCTGAACAATATAGAAATTAGGCAGCAGACTTTTGAATGACTCAGGCTGAAATCCGTAGTTTACAAGAACAATTGATGCTAACATCAAGCCGTTTAAAATAGTTCCAAGGATTGCGGATTTTGCCGAATCACTTCTTGAACTTAAGCCATCTGAAACTGAGATACAGTTTCCTATAATTCCTGTTGACTGAAAACCTGCATAGGTTATTGCAATCCAAACCCCGCTCAAGAGGGGGAAGTCTGTGAATGATGTATTATTCCAATTTTGTGCTATTGTTTGACTTCCTGCCCTGACTCCCAAGGTTACGATTAAAGCTAAAATAGCAAGTATTCCCACTGTAAGGCCTGTAGATGCCGCTTTAACAAGCCCTGCACCATAAATAACAAGAATTACAGATACCAAAACCATTAAAGCTGTCCCTGCCCACACATTCAGCCCGAAGTATTGCTGAAGGAGATTAGCGCTTGTAGCAATACAAAGGCCGGGAGCCAAAAGGCTTGTTACAAGGAAGCATATTTCAAAAAAGGTACTGAATAATTTCTCATAGGGATGGAAATATTTATTGGTAAAAGTTTTAAAATCATTTATATTGTTGACTCTTGAATATTCAAGGGCAAAATAAATTGCTAATCCTAACAGAGCCATAGCTATTAAAGGAGTGAATATTCCAAGTTTGCCGAATGACGCGTAATATGAAACTACCTGCTTGCCTGATGCTACTCCGGGACCTACGTGGGTACCGAACCAAACCGCCGCAATTCCTACATATTGAGGTAATACAAGCTTTTGTTTTGATTTTCTTGCTTTTTCTTGACTGCTTAAATTAAGGTCCATAATCTTACTCCTATCATTTCGTTTTTTTATATAATAACTTGGCCAAAGTTTTTATAACTGTAATTAATGAATCACTGCCAAAAATTCAGATTACATGGGTTTGGGATATAAAAAGTCCCTATAAACACTATTGTGCTTATAGGGACGAAAGTTTTCCGCGGTACCACCCATATTATGATAATAAATATCATCTCTTCAAAGTCTGATAACTTCTAACCCTGTAACGTGGGTCTACGTATCTGTCTACTTGGTATACCGTTGAACAGACATGCTCGGCAGTGAATATTACATATTTCCCTCATTGTTGGCTTCCACCTTCCCCAACTCTCTGTAAATGACTTAAATATCTTTCTCTGCGTCAACGCAATTTTTTTATTAATTGCTATCTTAATTCATTTCAAAATATTTGTCAACAACTATTTATAAAATATTTTTAAATTTTTATTGGAGAAAAAGATTTTTTATAGGAGAAAAAGATTTTTTTATCTGTATTAAGGTGATAAAGTTTATGTTATAATTTAACTTACCTGAAAATATAGAGTGGTGATAATTATGCGAATAAACAATTATATCAGTTCAACGGGGCTTTGTTCCAGAAGGCAAGCCGATGAATTAATTAAACAAGGCAAAGTAAAAATTAATAATATTATAGCTGCAATTGGTCAAACGGTAAATCCAAGTGATAAGGTAGAGGTAAAGGGTAAGATACTAAAGCAAAAAAAGGCATATGTATATATTGCATTAAATAAGCCAAGAGGCATTACCTCTACTACAGAGAGGCATATAAAAGGGAATATCATTGATTTTGTAAATCATCCTGAACGTATTTTCCCGATAGGGAGATTGGATAAGGACTCTGAAGGGTTAATCCTTCTTACCAATGACGGAAGTATTGTTAACAAAATCCTAAGGAATGAAAATGTCCATGAGAAGGATTATATTGTAAGGGTTAATAAAGCTGTCACTCCTTCCTTTATTGAAGGCATGTCAAAAGGAGTAAGAATATATAATCCTGTTAAGAACGAACATGTGTTGACAAATCCATGTAAAATAGAAAAAATGGATACTAACTCATTCAAAATTACACTCACTCAAGGGTTAAACAGGCAAATAAGAAGGATGTGTGATAGTTTTGACTATAAGGTGGTAAAACTTAAACGTATTCGCATTATGAACATAGATTTAGGTAATTTAGCGACAGGGAAGTGGAGAAATTTAACAGAAGAAGAAATAAAGAATTTATTGGCAAAAACTATTTAGACAA
>CAZTXR010000159.1:0-4766 GCA_964617605.1 uncultured Clostridia bacterium
GCCCTCCTAAGGCATGTGCCGGGGGTTCGATTCCTCTCAGGTGCACCATTTTTATCGGCTTAAGAAAACGAATTCAGATAGTTTTATTAGTAACAACTAATTCAATTATAAAATTATTAGGAGGATAAAATGAAAAGATTATTATCGTTATTGTTAGTATTGGTATTGATATTAACTGCATGTTCACAACCTGCACCTCAAACACCGGTAACACCGGAAACCCCTTCAACACCGGAAACTCCTGTTGAACCGGATCCTGAATCCGGAAAATATGCAGAGGAGCAAGTATACAAAACAGTTTATGCTGAAGAAGTTCAGGGTATCAACTATTTGACAACAACAACTAATGTTGAATTTGCATTAGCCGCAAACTTAGTTGACACTTTGGTCGACTATGATATGTACGGGGTATTGCAGCCGGCCTTGGCTGAAACTTGGGATGTGTCTGACGATGGATTAACCTGGACATTTAACTTAAGAAAAGGTGTTAAATGGCTGGATTATGAGGGCAATGAAGTTGCTGAAACAACAGCTCATGACTTTGTAAGCGCAGCGAAATATATACTTGTGCCTGAAAATGAATCTGCAACAGCAAACTTATTCTATAGCGTAATTAAAAATGCAGAAGAATATTTTGACGGAGAGGTTACTGACTTTGCTCAAGTGGGAGTAGAGGCAAAAGATGATTATACCTTGGTTTATACATTGAAGGAACCTGTTCCTTATTTTGAATCCATGCTTACTTATGTGTGCTTCTTCCCTGCATATGGTCCCTTCTTGGATGAAATGGGTGACCAATTCGGTACGTCAAATGCTGCATTGTTGTACAACGGTTCATATTTATTATCAGACTTTGAGCCACAAATGCACAGAATATTAACAAAAAATGATAAATATTGGGATGCTGACAATATTCATATAGTTGAATTGAATTATAAATATAACAAAGAAGCATCCTCTTTGGCGGGAGAAATGTATAAAAGAGGAGAAATTACAGCGGTTGATATATCGGCAACAAATATTGACGAATGGATGAACAACCCTGAGTTGAAATCTCAAGTTAGACCGGGAACTCTCGGAACCTATACTTATTTCTATGCAATTAACTTTAATCCTAAGTTTGATGCAGAATATGAACCGGAAAACTGGAAGATAGCAGTAAATAATCCTAATTTCCGTAAATCTTTGGTTTCTGCAATAAACAGAGTTGCTGCAATGCAAACAAAGGAACCATATAATCCTGAATATAGACTTATAAACACAATAACACCTCCAAACTTTGCAGCTCAAGGGGGCTTGGACTATACTCAAACAGGAGCTTTAAAAGCATTAGCATCAACAGACTTCTTCAATAAGGATAAAGCAGTTGAATATAAAAACAAGGCAGTTGAAGAATTAACAGCTGCAGGAGCAAAATTCCCTGTAAAAGTATTGATGCCTTATAACACCAACACTACTTCCTGGGCTAATGAAGCACAGGTTGTAAAACAACAATTGGAAACTACGCTTGGTACTGACTATGTTGAAGTAACTCTGCTTCCTCATGCGCCTACAGGTTTCCTTGACGGAACAAGACGTGCAGGAAATTATTCCATAATGCAGGTAAACTGGGGACCTGACTATGCAGACCCTCAAACATATACAGATCCCTTTGAAAGAGGCTTTAACTATAACTTCCCTGAGTACACAACAGATGTAACAGCAGACGGTAAAAACATTTACGAAGTTTATGAAGCTAAGGTAAATGAAGCTAAAGCAGAGGTTACTGATTTGGAGAAGAGATTTGAACTATTTGCCGAAGCAGAAGCTATGTTGATAGAAAATGCATTTGTAATGCCTTTCCATGTAAGCGGCGGCGGCTATGTAGCATCAAAGGTTCATCCTTTTGAATCACCTTATTCAGCATTCGGCATATCATCCGAGAGATGGAAGGGACAAAAATTATTGGCAAAACCTATGAGTACAGAAGAATTTGAAACAGCACAAATAGAATGGCAAGCAGCAAGAGAAGCAGCATTGAAAGAAGCTAACAAATAATAACAGGGGCTATTTAGCCCCTTATTATCTTGTGTACAGAATTGGCAAATCATTACTGCTTTGCTAAATTATTTTAAAGAAAGTGAGCGCATTAAGGCATGAAATATATTTTAACAAGGTTGTCACGGTCACTACTTACACTAATAATAGTAGTGACTGTAGTATTTTTACTGATGCGTATGATGCCTGTAGAAGGATATTTTGGAGCAAGCTTTGATAAATTGGATGAAGGTCAAAAGATTGCAAAGCTTAAAAATTTAGGACTTTTAGACCCTTGGTATATACAATTAAAAAATTTTTACACTGATCTTATAAAGGGAGACTTGGGGGAATCCATTACCTATAGACCAAAAGTTGCAATTACAAAAATATTGGGGGATAAATTACTGACTTCCCTTCGTTTTGGCGTAGCATCCCTTTGCGTATCCCTAATATCAGGTTTAAGTTTGGGAATCCTGATGGCAAGATACAAGGGTAGGATTTGGGATAAATTAGGTACCGGCTATGTTGTGGGTGTCAATGCTGTACCTTCGGTAATATATTATCTCTTGATACAGGTATACCTTACAAGCATGTTTAAATTACCCTTGCTTTACGACAAATCAAATCCAAAAAGCTGGATACTGCCCATACTTTGTTTATCCTTGGGAAGCATAGCTTACTATGCCATGTGGATAAGACGTTACATGGTGGATGAATTAAATAAGGATTATGTAAGATTGGCAAGAGCAAAAGGGTTAAAAAACAAGGATATAATGATAAAACATGTCATGAGAAACGCCTTTGTTCCCATGGCGCAATATTTACCTGCATCCATACTTTACACAGTATCGGGTTCCATTTATGTTGAATCATTGTTTTCAATACCCGGAACAGGCGGGCTCCTGGTAACGGCAATCCAAAGACAGGACAATACATTGGTTCAGGCCTTGGTACTCTTATACTCATCCATAGGAATTGTGGGATTGATGTTAGGAGATATTTTGATGGCTGCCTTTGACCCGAGAATTAAATTATCGCATGAAGGAGGATCCAGATAATGAGCAAAAAAGTTATGAACAAAATGGCTGACAGCATAGATCCATCCTTGTTTGACTTTGCAGAATATGATGAATCAAAAAGCGAGCTTACAGGTTATTCAAACTATTCATATTGGAGGTCAACTGTCCAGGTTTTTATGAAAAACAAAGTGGCTCTTGTGCTTTTGATCCTTATTGTTTCCGTAGTATTGTTTACTGTTATACAACCATATTTACCAAACCAAAAAAGCCCCACGCAAATATATATTGACCCTGCTACAGGCTTACAGTATAGAAATGTACAACCCAATGAAGAATTTATATTTGGAAGCAACTCTATAGGCCAGGATTTATGGGCAAGACTTTGGAGCGGCACCAGAACCTCTTTGTTTATTGGAGTTGCCGTTGGCCTGTTTGAAGCAATAGTAGGAATTACAATAGGTGCCCTTTGGGGTTACGTGAGAAAATTGGACGCAGTTATAACTGAAATATACAATGTCTGGGACAATATACCCTCCACTGTAGTTTTAATTATATTGACATATATTATGAAACCAAGTATTCCAACCATAATTTTTGCCATGTGCATGACCGGATGGCTCCAAATGGCAAGATTCGTAAGGAATTTAATACTGATTATAAGAGATAGGGAATATAACCTTGCATCCAGATGTTTAGGTACACCAACCGGAAGAATTATAACAAGAAATTTATTGCCATACCTGGTATCGGTTATAATGCTTAGAATGGCATTGGCAATACCTGCCGCTATAGGAAGCGAAGTATTTCTGTCCTATATAGGTATGGGATTACCGGTAGATATACCTTCATTGGGAAACCTTATCACTGAAGGAAGGGCCTTGATGATGGATCCTAACCAAAGATACCAATTGTTTTTCCCGGCAGCCGTAATATCTGTTGTTACCATATCCTTCTATGTAATCGGCAATGTTTTTGCAGATTCTGCCGATCCAAGAAATCACGTGTAGGAGGTTATCATGATAAACAATGAAATAGTATTATCTGTTGAAGATTTAGTTATAAAGTTTACTTTAAGGGGACAGGAACTTACAGCAATAAGGGGTGCATCACTAACCTTATACAAGGGTGAAAGTTTGGCGATAGTTGGTGAATCCGGTTCAGGAAAGTCAGTGTTTACAAAATCATTTATGGGTTTGTTGGATGCCAACGGCAGAATTGACAGCGGCTCAATAATGTATAAAGGCAATGATTTAGCAAAGTATAAAACAGAAGATGACTGGATAAAAATTAGGGGAAAAGAAATAGCCATGGTTTTTCAAGACCCTATGACATCTTTAAATCCGCTTAAAACAGTGGGAAAACAGGTTCAGGAATCAATAGAGCTTCACCAAAACCTAAAGGGAGATGAAGCTAAAAAGTTAGCCCTAGAAATATTAAATGATGTAGGTATTGCGGAACCGGAAAGAAGATACAATCAATACCCTCATGAATTTTCCGGCGGTATGAGGCAAAGGGTTGTTATAGCCATAGCCATAGCATGTAATCCTAATGTTTTGGTATGCGATGAACCTACAACCGCCTTGGATGTTACCATTCAAGCGCAGATTCTTCAGCTGCTGAAAAACTTGCAAAGAAAATATCAGCTGACAATTATATATATTACCCATGACTTGGGCGTTGTTGCAAATGTTGCTGACAGAATAGCAGTTATGTATGCAGGAGATATAA
>CAZTXR010000160.1:0-4760 GCA_964617605.1 uncultured Clostridia bacterium
GGATAAGATGAAAAAACATAATGTTATGAAATGTTATGTTTTTAGAAACCAGGTTTATATGAATGCACAAAAATTTACTCAAAAATCATTGGAAGCAATTCAGGATGCTCAAAATCTTGCCTTGGAACGACAAAGTATGCAAATCGAGCAGGAGCATTTATTATATGCTTTGACAGACCAGGAAGGAGGCTTAATAGGCCAGCTTCTTGCTAAAATGAACATCAATGGTGTGTCTTTTAAATCAAGATTGCAACAAATGATAGATGGCATAACACGGGTAACAGGCCCCGGAAGGGAAGCGGGTAAAATATACATATCTCATGATGTGGATAAAGTTTTGCTTGATGCCGAAAATCAAGCTGACAGGATGAAGGATGACTATGTTTCTGTAGAGCATATAATGCTTTCTTTGTTAGCTATGCCAAAGACAAGTCTTAAAAATTTGTTTAAGGAATTTAATTTAGACAAGGATAAATTCTTAAATTCCCTTATATCAGTAAGGGGAAATATCAGGGTAACTTCGGATACTCCGGAATCAACCTATGATGTGTTGAAAAAATATGGCTCTGACCTGGTTGAATTGGCCAAAAACAACAAATTAGACCCTGTGATAGGCAGGGATTCGGAAATAAGGAATGTAATAAGAATTTTGTCCCGAAAAACAAAAAATAACCCTGTTTTAATAGGTGAACCGGGGGTAGGCAAAACTGCCATAGCCGAGGGCCTGGCCCTTCGAATAGTAAAAGAGGATGTTCCGTCAAACCTTATAGACAGAAAAATATTTTCGCTTGATATGAGTTCCTTAGTGGCAGGTGCAAAATTCAGAGGTGAATTTGAAGAAAGGCTGAAAGCCGTCTTGGAGGAAGTTAAAAAGAGTGAAGGCAAAATAATACTTTTCATTGATGAGCTTCATACAATTGTTGGAGCAGGCAAGACAGAAGGTGCAATGGATGCAGGCAATATGCTTAAGCCCATGCTGGCAAGGGGTGAACTGCACTGTATTGGGGCAACTACTTTAAATGAGTACAGGCAATATATTGAAAAGGATGCTGCCCTTGAAAGAAGATTTCAGCCTGTATTGGTAGATGAGCCTAATGTTGAGGACACCATATCCATTCTTCGAGGACTTAAAGAAAGATATGAAGTCTTTCACGGAGTAAAAATACAGGATCAAGCATTGATTGCAGCAGCGGTTTTATCCAACAGATATATATCTGACCGTTTCCTTCCCGATAAAGCAATTGATTTAATAGATGAAGCCTGTGCCATGATTCGCACGGAAATGGATTCTATGCCGACAGAATTAGATGAAATTTCAAGAAAAATAATGCAGCATGAAATTGAAGAGGCAGCCTTAAAAAAGGAACATGATAAGGTTTCTGAAGAGCATCTCAAGGACATACAAAAAGAATTAGCAGATATGAGAGCTGAGTTCAAGGAAATGAAAGCAAAGTGGGAAAACGAAAAGGGTTCTATTTCAAAAGTCCAAAAGCTCAGAGAAGAAATTGAGAAAATCAATGCTGATATAGAACAAGCAGAAAGAAATTATGATTTAAATAAAGCTGCTGAACTAAAATACGGAAAACTTCCTGAATTTCAAAAATCTCTTAAGAAAGAAGAGGAAGAAGCAGAAGAAACCCAAGGACAGAACAATCTTTTAAGAGATAAGGTAACAGAAGAAGAGATAGCACGAATAGTATCAAGATGGACAGGTATACCGGTCTTGAAATTAATGGAAGGTGAAAGGGAAAAACTATTAAAATTAGATGATATCCTTCATGAGAGAGTGATAGGCCAAAATGAAGCTGTTGAAAAAGTAGCTGAAGCAATCATAAGGTCAAGGGCAGGTATTCAAGACCCAAACAGGCCTATAGGCTCCTTCCTCTTCTTAGGTCCTACCGGTGTAGGTAAGACCGAACTCGCAAAAGCATTGGCCCAATCCTTGTTTGATGATGAAAAAAACATTATAAGAATTGATATGAGCGAGTACATGGAAAAATTCTCTGTTTCAAGGCTTATAGGTGCACCTCCCGGATATGTTGGTTATGAAGAGGGCGGTCAACTGACAGAAGCAGTAAGAAGAAGACCCTATTCGGTAGTTTTGTTTGATGAAATTGAAAAAGCCCACCAGGATGTATTCAATATCCTGCTCCAGGTGCTTGATGATGGAAGAATCACTGATTCTCAAGGAAGGACGGTAGATTTTAAGAACACCATCATAATATTAACATCAAATATAGGCTCCGCTTACATTTTGGAAGGCATAAACAATGAAGGTGAAATTTCCGAAGAGGCAAAGGCTTCGGTTAACTCTTTGCTTAAGCATAATTTCAGACCAGAATTTTTAAACAGGTTGGATGAAATTGTGTTTTACAAACCCTTGAAGAAAGCTGAAATAGAAAAAATTTTGGATTTGCTCTTTAAAGACTTAAACAAAAGATTGAGCCACAAGCAATTGACTGTTTCCGCAACGGACAGTGCAAAGGAATATATTGCAGAGGCCGGATATGACCAGCTATATGGAGCAAGACCTTTAAAGAGATTTGTTCAAAGCAAGGTTGAAACACTAATTGGAAAACTCATAATATCAAAGGACTTAGAACCTGAAACAAATATTTTAATTGATTATGACGGCAGCAAGCTGACAGTCAGTGCCAAATAATTTTAAAAAATCGAATATAAATAAAGCCGGGCTTGTCAATAAGAGGCCGGCTTTATTATTATGCATTAGGGCAGTTCAATTTTTTAGCCTATCACTTTTCTTGCTATAACAGGCTTGTTTGTTATGATTGCATTTATTCCATACTCATTAAGCAGTTTGATTTCTTCTTCACTATCAACTGTCCAAACATGAAGCTTCATATTTTTTTCTTTGCACTCCTGAATAAATCCGGGAATCTTCAACATGTATCCTATGGGGTGCAAAGCCTCTGCCCCTAATTTAACGGCATAATCAACCAGGTCAACATATAGGTCTGAAACCAAAATCCCTATTTTAACCTCCTTGTTTAATCTCCTTAAATTTAACAGGCTGTAATGATTGAATGAGGAATATATAATCCTGTCCTCCATATTCATCTTCTTGGCCAAATCCAATAACTTCTGCTCAATACCTTGGTAAAAGATAATCCCTGTTTTTAATTCTACATTTATCCTTAAGTCTGTTTTCCTTAATAAACTATATACTTCTTCCAAGGCAGGAATTTCTGAAAAGCCATAATGAGGAAATAATTTTGCTGCATTAAACTGCTTTAATTCATTCAAATTATAATCCTTTACATAACCCGTGCCATTTGTAACCCTGTCTATAGTCTCGTCATGAATTACTGTCAATTCCCCATCCTTTGACAGCTGTACATCCAGTTCGATACCATCGGATTTTTGTTTTACAGCAATATCAAATGCTTCCATTGTATTTTCAGGAGCATAAAAGCTTGCCCCCCTGTGAGCCCAAATTTGTGATTTCATAATGTCTCCTTTTGTATCTTTCTATATTCTTTGAATATCATATTTGTAACTTATGGCAAAATACCTCTTTTTATATAATTATAAGATATTTATTGCTATATAGTAAAGCTTTTTCCATTATGCAAAAATAAATTTGTCAATTTCCAATTAAGTGGTATAATCTAACTATATATTTTTAAGGAGTTGTGCTGATGGATAAAAGTAAAAAAGTTGTATACTACATATGTGATAATCACGATTGGGGTTATGTGAGCTATTTGGTTTGGGATATTCTTAAAGAAGAGGGATATTTAAACAATAAGCTTGATTTTGCCTTTGCGGGTAGGGATGTTTATAAATACACAGATAATAAGAATAATGAATATTATTTTGTTCCTACGGAAATAGCCTTGTGCAGGGACTATAAGAGATACCTGCCTGATATGAATAAATATTTTGCAGATTTTGATATGTCGGGAATGGTTACATGGCACGAAGGAACAAATGCCCCGGACAAGGTAATTACAGTACATACCATAGGAGATGTAAATTCAGGGTGCTTCGGTCCGGCTAACCCTTTATACAACCACAATCTCATGTGGTCTATGGAAAAGTTAAGGAAAGACATGGGATTAAATGATTTCAGCGTTGTTACAGAAGCAACCCATTGGTCAGGAGTTCATGAAGGTCAAGGAGATCCGGAACTTCTTTTGAAGTATCCGGTTCCGATGGTTGATATAGAGGTAGGAAGCGGACCTGACAGCTGGGCTGACATGGACGCCTGCAGGGTGCTGGCGCTTTCATTGCTGCATGTATTTGATGAAGATATAAAGCTTCACAATCTTCTTTGTGTCGGCGGAGTCCATTTTGACCCCAATTTTGCCGAATCTGTGCATATATCCTGGAATGACGGGAAAGAATTCTTCGGAATTTCTCACATAATTGCAAATCAATGGCTTGTTTCCGGTGAATATGAAGGTGAGCAGGGCATGGAAAAAGCATCCGAATGCGTAGATGCAATTATAGGCGGAATTGACGGAATTGTTTTTCATGATAAATTAAAAGGCTGTTATAAAGATGTGGTACGCTCTTTAGGAGAAAAATATAAGGTTCCCATATTAAAACATCAGGCATTAAGAAAGCCCGAAAATATTGTGTGGACCAAATAACTTTATCTAAAGGTTTTGAGGTCAAATAATTTTCACAAAATAATTTTCCCTGAAAATTTTAGTTGACAAATGATTTTTAAAATGTTACCATCATAAAAATCACAAAAGCATTGAAGGAGAAAAAACTTTTCAATATGGCACGTT
>CAZTXR010000161.1:0-4733 GCA_964617605.1 uncultured Clostridia bacterium
TATGCTCCTGATTTCATTTCATTTGCTTTTTGTTCTGCTTCTTGAATTAATTGATTTGCATATTTTTTTGCTTGTCTTGTTATTTCGCTTTCTTCAATCAGCATTTTTTGCTGTTCCGAAACCTTGCTGATTAATTCCTCAGCTTCACCTTGGGCTTCGTTAAGTATACGCTGTCTTTCCTTAGCAACCCAGGATGCCCTATTGATTTCATCAGGTAGTTTTAATCTGATTTCATTTATTACTTCCAAAACTTCTTCCTTGTCAATCATAACCTTGTTTGATAATGGAAACTTAGAAGCATCTTCTATTATATCTTCGACCCTTTCCAATAAGTTCAGTATATCCATTTTACTTCCTCCCAAGTATATTATATATATTTTCCGCAACATTGTCTGGTACTAAATCGTCAAATTTTCCCCCATGTTCTGCTACATCTTTGACCATGCTGGAACTTAAAAATGAATATTCCGGTGATGCAACCAGAAATATAGTTTCAAGTTTTCTGTCTAAATGCTTATTAATACTTGATATTGCCAACTCATATTCGTAATCTGATACTGCTCTTAACCCTCTTACAATAATGCTGATATCATTTTTTTGACAATAATCAACAACCAATCCTTCAGTAAAATCAACTTGTACATTTTTCAAATGACCTATAGCTCCTTTTACCATTTCACATCTCTCTTCTATTGAAAACCAATATCTTTTTTCTTGATTATTGAAGACGGTTATAACTACTTCATCAAATTTACATGATATTCTGTTTATTATATCAAGATGTCCTTTTGTTATGGGGTCAAAGCTTCCTGTGTATAATACTCTCATTATTCCTCCAAATGTCTTATAATACTTATTCTGGTTCTGCCATATATTTTTTCTTTATATTCTACCATATTTGTATAAGTATTATCAATTGTTTTTTCTGATTTATCAGTTTCAATAATAAGCATTCCTCCTGGCTTTAAAATATTATATTCAAAAATCTTATTAAATATATCGGTGCTTATGTTTAATGCATAGGGAGGATCTGCAAAAATATAGTTAAATTTTTGATTGTTATCAGATAAATTCTTTATAGCTTTTTCATAATCGCTTATTATAATTTTAGCCTTGCTGTTAAAATTGCATAGCTCCAAGTTTTTTTTTACAAAATTCAAGCTTTTGTGGGATATATCAACAAATGTACAATGTTTTGCACCTCGGGCCAAAAACTCGATTCCGATACTTCCCGAACCTGCAAATAATTCCAAGACAAGAGCTTCTTTATCTATTTGTCCTATTATATTAAAAATTGCCTCTTTAATTTTATCACTGGTAGGCCTTACTTTATCTCCTTCAGGAGCATATAATTTCATACCTTTGTTTGTTCCGGATATTATTCGCATTTTTTCCTCTCTGCACTGCAATATGTCAATTGAATACTATTGTTTCGTCTTTAAACAGGTTCACAACTTCCATTTTTAAATTATGATAATCATTGCCACTTAATGTGGGGTTCTCCAATATTATTTTTTTTGATAAGAGTTGTGCCTCTTGAACAGTTTCCACATTATTAACTATATTTTGTATTTCAAATTTTGATAAGCCATGCTGCTTTACACCGAAGAAATCGCCCGGGCCTCTTATTTTTAAATCCTCTTCCGCTATTAAGAACCCATTGTTTGTACTTTTTAAAATATTCATTCTGTCTTTAGATTTTTTACTTTTGCTTTCATTTACCAAAATACAATAAGATTGATATTTTCCTCTTCCAACTCTGCCCCTTAATTGATGAAGCTGTGCCAAACCGAATCTTTCTGCATTTAATATAAGCATTACAACGGAATTGGGAACATTTACGCCAACTTCAATAACAGTGGTAGAAATTAACACCTGTATTTTACCCTTATAAAACTTATTTATTACTTCTTCTTTTTCTGAATTATTCATTTTTCCATGCAAAAGACCTAATTTGTATTTCGAAAAATATGTATTTTTTAATTCATTAAATATTTCTGTTGCGGAATTTAATTCTAAGCTTTCAGATTCATCCACCAAAGGGGCAACAATATATGCCTGCCGTCCCATATCTGCTTGATCTTTTATAAATTCATAAGCCTTTATTTTATTCTTGCCATTGATAATATCTGTTATAACCTTTTGTCTCCCCGGCGGCATTTCATCTATTATGGATATATCCAAATCCCCGTAAATCATCAAGGCCAAAGTTCTTGGAATTGGTGTTGCAGTCATTATAAGAATATGGGGGCTTTTACCTTTATTTGAGAGCTTAGCCCTTTGTCTTACCCCGAATCGGTGCTGTTCATCCGTAACTACAAGTCCTATATTGTTAAATTCCACATGGTCCTCAATAAGCGCATGAGTACCCAAAATTATATCAATTTCTCCACTCTTAAGTGCTTTTAGAATTGCCTGTTTTTCTTTTGGTTTAACAGAGCCGGTCAATATTTCAAGGGTAACATTTAGGTTTGCATTCCGAATTAATTCTTTAATTGTTTCATAATGCTGTAAAGCCAGTATTTCTGTCGGTGCCATCATTGATGCCTGAAAGCCGGAATTTACAGCCATAAGCATAGCATAAACAGCTACGAGAGTCTTTCCTGACCCTACATCTCCCTGAACAAGCCTGCTCATTGTCCTTTCACCGGTCATGTCAGCCTTTATTTCTTCAATAACATTAAGCTGAGCATTTGTAAGCTTATAGGGTAAAGTTTTAAGAATTTCTTCAGACAGCTCTGTTCCGTTAATTTTTGTTTTATTTATTTCACTTGTTAAATTTCTTTTAATATTAAAAAGGCCAAGCTGCATTATCAGTAATTTTTCAAATGCAATAGTTCTCTTAGCCAATGAATATATCTTGCCGTCACTTGGAAAGTGCAGATTTTTTACAGCAATCGCTTTTGAAGTCAGTCCATATTTTTTGATTATATCATCGGGTAAAGTATTTTGGATTCTATCGCCATGGGTTTCCAATGCTGTTTTTACTAACTTTGTAATTTCATTGTTAGACAATCCGTATGTAAGACTGTAAACAGGCATAATTTTGTTAGCCTTCCAGTCTTTATCCGCAAACTCTATTTCAGGATTTGTAATTTCTAATTTGCCGAAAGCTATTTTTACCATTCCAAAAACATAATAAAATTCACCTTCAATAAACTTGTCCATTAAAAAGTCCTGATTGAAAAATGTAAGAGTGATAAAACCCGTATCATCCTTACATATTGCTTTTATCATAGTTCTATTATTTTTGATTCTTGAAATTTTAGGTCTTTCAAAAAGTTTGACTTTTAACAGGTATTTTCCCTGCTCTTGAATTTCATTTATATTTTTTACGGTTCTTCTGTCTTCGTATTTAAGGGGAAAATAATTCAATAAATCTTCAACAGTAAATATATTTAGCTTTTGTAGTTTTAAGGCCCTGCTTGGTCCTACACCTTTTAAAAACTGAATATCAGCATTTATCATCTTTATTCTACAGATATGATATAGTAATATAGGGGCTGGCCTCCGTAAATTATTTCTATATCGCAGTCTTCTGCCACCTCTTCGATTCTTGATTTAAGAGCATCTGCAGTTTTTTTATCAACTTTATCGCCGTAAAATAAGGTAACTAAAAAACTATCTTCATCAACCATTTTACTTATCAGCTTAATTGCTTCATCCTCAGGATTTTCTCCATGATTGACAATATCGCCATCGTAAAGAGCTATTATCTGATCTTTTTTTATATCTAAATCATTAAATACTGTATCTCTTACTGCATAAGTTACCTGACCGGTTTTTACATCATTTACAGCTGCAGACATAAGCTCTATATTTTTTTCTATATCATTTTCGTCCTTAAATGCAATAAGTGCAGTTATACCTTGTGGTATAGTCTTGCTTGGAACCACATAAAGATTCTTATCTGATATTTCTTTTGCCTGTGTTGCTGCTAAAATTATATTTGAATTATTCGGCAATATAATTATATGTTCTGCATTGATTTTATTTGCTGCTTCCAATATATCTTCCGTGCTTGGGTTCATTGTCTGACCGCCGGATAAAAATACATCAACATTTAAATCAGAGAATACTTTATGAATACCTTCACCCATTCCTATAGAAACAAAGCCGTATTTCTTTTTTTCGTGGTTTTTTTTATGGCTGTTTTTAATTCTTTCTCTGAATTGTTCCTTCATATTATCAATTTTAATATTAGAAAGCTCTCCATATTTAACAGCAATAGCCAAGATCTGACCCGGGTTGTTTGTATGTATATGGGTTTTAATAATATTATCATTTCCAACACAAACTATAGAATCACCCTTGTCATAAATTCTGCTTAAGAATTCTTCCGGAGTCTTAGTGGGGTTTTTTATCATAAATTCAGTACAGTAAGTAAAAATTATTTCATCTTCGCTTGTAAACTCTTCAAGTTCAATTTCTGTTTCAATCACTTGGTTTTCTATTATCTCCTGTTTTATTTCTTTTCCTTTTAGCGCAGAAAGGGCTCCCTCCAAAAGAAAAATTAAACCTTTGCCGCCTGCATCCACTACATCTGCTTGTTTTAAAACTTTAAGCATTTCAGGGGTGCGGTTTAAAGTATCTTTTGCTTGCATAATAAGATCTTCTAAAAAAACTGTTGCATCTTGATACTCAGCATATGTAGCCATTGCCTTTTCTGCTGTTTCTCTTGCCACAGTAAGTATTGTTCCCTCAACAGGTCTCATTACAGCTTTATAAGCAGT
>CAZTXR010000162.1:0-4703 GCA_964617605.1 uncultured Clostridia bacterium
AAAGGGTTGAATTAGGCATATGGCTTTTAATATTTTCGACTAAATTTAATATTCTCTTTGGAGATTCATAAAATACAAAGGTTCTCACAGGATTATCAAGTACTCTTTTTAAAGCATTGTCCAATTCACTTTTTTTGCGGGGCAAAAATCCGTAAAATGCAAATTCATATGTTTCTATTCCCGATATGGAAAGGGCAGTTGTTAAGGCAGAAGCACCGGTCAAACCTATTAGCTCAATTCCCTTTTCTCTCGCTTCTTTCACTAATTCATAACCGGGATCAGAAATACAAGGGGTACCTGCATCAGTAACCAAGGCTACATTTATATCTTCATCCAAAATTCTTTGAATTATTTCTTCGCTTCTTTGTTTTTCATTGAATTTATGATAAGAAATCATTTTGGTTTTTATATCGAAATAATTTAGCAGCTTTTGACTATGCCTTGTATCCTCGGCTAAAATTAAATCACATTCATTCAATACTTCTATTGACCTTTGCGTCATATCACCTAAATTTCCAATAGGTGTGGGCACAATATATAATTTACTCATTTATATTTCCTTTCCCAAGTACGGGGACATTCCTCTCGTCCACAGAGGATTTCCCTAAAGTAGAGGTGTGTCCCCCTTCCATTTTTTCCTTAATTTTTTCTATAAACAAGTCTCCGTATTTGTTTGCCTTAAATTCCCCTACGCCGGTTACATTCAACATTTCATTTTTGCTTAAAGGATATTTTACACACATATCCTTCAATGTAGCATCGGAAAATACAACAAAGGGAGGTACCCTTAATCTGTCTGAAATTTCTTTTCTCAATGCCCTTAAAGCTTCAAATAATTCATTATCATAAGCATATTCCTTAACTATGGCCTTCTTGCTGAACACTTTCTTTAATTTAACCTGCTCCTTGCCTTTTAATACAGAAAACCCTAAGGGTGATATATTTAATATTGGGTATTTGTCCCCCGCAATTCTAATATAATCATCTGAAATTAAGCATGAAATCATATCTTTTAATGTTTCCTTGTCATATTCTTTCATAATTCCATAGGTGCTTAATTTGTCAAAATTCAGCTCTTTTATTCTCTGACTCTTGCTTCCTTTTAAAACATCTATAACCACATTGCTGCCAAATCTTTGTTCCATCCTGTAGATGCATGATAATATTTTTTGTGTTTCAAGGGTAATATCCTGACTTTCTGTTTCACTCAAGCAATTGCCGCAATTATTGCAACTTTCCAAATCATAATTATTGTCAAAATAGCTTATTAGGTACCTTCTCAGGCATTTATCGGTGTTGCAATAATTGACCATATCGCGAAGCTTTGCATAATCGCCTTCCTTAGTGCCTTCACCGGAGCTGTTTTCGATTAAAATCCTATTCATAACTATATCTTGGGGACTGTAAAGCAAGATGCATTCTGACTTTTCGCCGTCACGGCCTGCCCTGCCCGCCTCCTGATAGTAGCTTTCAATATTTTTAGGCATATTGTAATGTATAACATATCTTATGTCCAATTTGTCAATACCCATTCCAAATGCATTGGTAGCGACAATTATATCTGCATTGTCATACAAAAAATCATCCTGGCTTCTGTTTCTTTCAATATTGCTTAAACCAGCATGGTAGCTAACAGCCTTGTGGCCTGCCTTAACCAATGCTGCACACACATCATCGGTAATCTTCCTGGTTAAACAATATATAATGCCCGATTTTCCCTTGTTTTCCCTGGCATAATCTAAAACATACTGACTTTTCTTGTTTGTTTTAATAACTTCAAACTTTAAATTTTCCCTATCAAAGCCTGTTATTATTTCAAAATGATTTTTTAAATTTATTAAATTGATTATATCTTCTTTGACTTCAGGTGTTGCGGTTGCAGTAAAGGCTGATACTACCGGCTTGTTTCCGGCTATGTCTCTTATATTCTTAATTCTTAAATAACTTGGCCTGAAATCATGTCCCCATTGCGAAACACAATGGGCTTCATCAACAGCAATCATGGAAATTTTAATATTTTTTAAAAGTTCGATAAAATCCTCTGACTCTAAACGCTCAGGAGCCACATACAATAATTTATACTTATTGTTCTCGGCTTCAAAAAGAACTTTATTAAGTTTCCCCCAGGTTAAGGAGCTGTTTATGAAGGCGGCAGCTATACCCAATTGCTGCAAGGTATCAACCTGGTCCTTCATTAAGGATATAAGGGGTGAAATAACAATTACTGTTCCCTCCATAATCATTGCAGGAATTTGATAGCAAAGGGACTTGCCTCCGCCGGTAGGCATAATTGCTAAAATATCCTTGCCGGATAATATATTTTCAATTATCACTTCCTGGCCTTTTCTAAAACTTTGGTATCCGTAATATTTTTTTAAAAGCTCCAAAGCTTCTTGCAACATTTCATTCACCCTTTATTTCATTTATTTAGAAAATTATATCATATTTGTTTATAAATATATAGTCAATTATACTTTTTATTGGACTGTTAATTTGGAACATTCTGGGGACGGACCTTAAAATTCAAGTGGACAAATGTTCGATTTTGTTGTAATATTGAGTTAAATGAAAGTGACTGCTTTCTTTATGGATTTATTCCCAAGGTCTGAAGAAATGCTCACATGATGGCAGGAGGATTTAATTTATATGGACTATATTATTATAACAATGCTTTTTTTATTGATTGTTCTTAATATTATTTTATTATTAAAGCAATTAAAAAACAACTCCAAGGAAGAAATAATATCAGAGCTAAAAATAAATTTAAAGGATAATAATTTAGGCTTAATTGATTCTGTAAATAAAAAAATTTCTGACTCGGAACAGAAGCAATTGAGGGAGATATTGACAAACAAGCTGGAAACTGTTGAAAGAATGGACAGAAACTCCAATAAATTAACCGAGTCCTTTATGACTTTCAGCACCGATACATCCAAAACATTAAATGAAAATTTTTCATCATTAAATGAAAGAGTAAGTCAAAACCTTGACAGGATAAATTTAAGGGTTGAAGAAAGGCTCAATGAAGGATTTGAAAAAACTAACAAAACCTTTATAAATATATTGGAAAGATTGTCAAGAATAGATGAAGCACAGAAGAAAATTGACAGTTTATCAACAAATATAGTTTCTTTGCAGGATGTGTTAACAGACAAAAAAAGCAGGGGAACCTTTGGTGAGGTCCAGCTTAATCACATATTGTCGGTAGTTTTTGGAGAAAAGAACGATAAAATATATGAGCTTCAAAAAAAGCTGCAAAACTCCATGATTGCAGATGCAGTTCTACACATACCCGAGCCGGTAGGAATGCTTTGCATAGATTCCAAATTCCCCCTGGAAAATTATCAGCGAATGATTGACATTAACAATACAGATGTCCAAAGAAAGAACTTTGCAAGGGATTTTAAATCTAATGTTAAAAAGCATATTAATGATATTTCCTCTAAGTACATAATTCAGGGACAAACCTCAGACCAAGCTATTATGTTTATTCCCGCAGAAGCAATATTTGCTGAAATAAATGCCTACCATCAAGACCTTTTAGATTATGCAGGAGAGAAAAAGGTATGGATCACTTCACCGACTACATTAATGTCTGTTTTATCAACAGTGCAGGTTGTTTTAAGGAACTTGGAAAGGGAAAAATATGCAGGAATAATTCACGAGGAGCTTAATAAGCTGGGAAAAGAATTTAAGCTCTACAAGGACAGATGGGAATCATTAGCCAAAAATATTAAGCGTGTATCCGAGGATGTGGATAAAATAAACATAACCTCAAATAAAATAGAGCAAAAATTTGACAGAATATCAAAGGTTGAAATGAACCAATGCATTGAAAAGGAAAATGAAATTGAAGAAATCGACTATTAGAGATTAATAACTCTGAGCGCAAGCATACGTCATCCTGAGCGCAAGCGAAGGATCTCAGGGGTATTACCCTTAATAACAAGGATAATCCCCTATTGCTATTCAATACTCTTAAATTGTCCACTGTCCGTGGATAATGCCAACCAAGTACCATGTATTGTTATATTGTTCAAATACTAATCTTAAGCTTTCCCAATCCATTCCTTCAAACTGAGGATCAAATTGTGAAAAATGAAATTCAATAAATTGCCCGTTGGGATAGGCAACCGCTACATTATCCTCCATGTTCCCTTGGCCGATAGCAAAGTTGTTTCCTATCAGCTCAGGATTTAAGAAATCTTGATCATATATAAATTTGTCATAGTAATCACTGAAATTTAAATCTATAGGTTCTCCTGAGCCATCATACACACCCCAATTTAAGAGCTGATTATTTTGCATTAAACCGGCGGCTTGTGCAGCGGTAAAAGTTTGGTCCGTTTGTGTGTCCACATTAAAGTATGGTGAAAATCTAACTCCTGATGTTGGATGCACGTATTGCGACAAGGCATTCATGTCCTTATCTTTTAGCAGCTCCATAAGATCAAGAGCTGTGGATATTATATTGTTGGGTGTATTTTGATTGTTTGATTCTAAATTTTCTGCTAAGTTTTCTTCCAGATCTTTTATTCTTTTTTCTAAGTCAGCAATCTTATCGTCCTTTTCTTTTAATAAAGTTTCATTAGACGAATTTTCATTTGTGGGCTTTTGCGTGCAAGCTGTAAATGTCGTCACTAAAATCAATAAAATTATCATAAAAACACTTAATTTTTTCATAAGCATCACATCTACCTTTC
>CAZTXR010000163.1:0-4698 GCA_964617605.1 uncultured Clostridia bacterium
ACCACTCTTCTATTACGAGAGTGCGCTTTTGATTTCTAATTTTATTTTTAATATTTTTTTCTAATTCATTATTCTCCAAATAACTGATATTTGCATCTATTTCCTCAATAGTGCTCATACCTATTGCTATGGAATCCACATAATTTAAACTGTCAACATACTTAAATGCCTTTTGGGCTTCCTTTATTAAATGGCCTCCGCCATAAATTTTCATTGCCATAATAAATTTATTATTTTCTTTTGCCTTCTTCAATGCTTCAGACATATCTTCATAAGTTCCGTCTTGAATTCCTATACCTTTGTAATTAAATAGAGGAAAAACAAATTCTATCTCTTTAAACTTAAGCGAATCTCTTACAGCCTCCACCCTGTGGGTGGAAATTCCAAAATGCTTGATTATTCCCTGTTCCTTATATTTCATGAATCTTTCAACTGCCTGATAATGCCCTGAAAAATTGTTTCCGTTATCCTGTTCATGAAGCATAAAAACATCAATATAATCCGTATTCATTTCCTTTAAAGCTTTATTGATACTATATTCTGCCGTATTCTTGTCATAAGCATAACTTTTTGAAGCTATAATTAGTTTATCCCTGTCTTTTTCTTTTATGAATTCTTTTAATATATTATAGTTATCATAAAGCTCTGCCGTATCAAAAAAATTTATTCCTTTTCCGTATGCGTAGTTAAGAAGTTTTACCTTATTTTCTAAAGTATCCGAATTTTGAAGATTGCTTAGTGAAAGTGTTCCGTAGCACAGTTTTGATACATTTTGTTTCTCAAATAAATTTATGTACTTCATATTATTATTTCTGTTAGAATATTCGGGGACATTCCTCTACCCCCTAAGTACGGGGACATTCCTTGAAAGTCTTACCCACAGAGGCTTTCTTTCTTTCAAGGTGTGTCACCCACATGACGGGGACATTCCTTCAAAAGCTATCCCGCAAAGAGTTACCCAATTTTGAAGGTGTGTCCCCACATCCGCTACATATCGATTACATTTAAGTAAACATTCAATATTTCTTCTAACAGTTCGTCTCTTTCTATTTTTCGTATTAAGCTTCTTGCATTGTTATGATTAGTTATATAAGTGGGATCCCCGGACAAGATATAGCCAATAAGCTGATTATTAGGATTGTATCCTTTTTGTTTCAGCGACTGATAAACCTGAGAAATTATCTCCCGGGCTTCATTTAGTGAATCCATTCTGTAATCAAATTTTGCTGTATTATTTACATTGCTATCCATATAAACCACCCCTTAACATATATATTGTACTATAATCCCGCAATGAAATCAATTGTTATATTTGCTCTTATACTATTAATCAAAAACGCGACTTGCAGTTTACACACCGGCGGATTGTCAATTATCCGCTATTTGTTTTTTGACTTCTTCTATCGCCTGATCTATCTTCTCAGGATTTTTACCTCCTGCTTGTGCAAAGTCGGGTCTTCCCCCGCCTCCGCCGCCTGCTATGGATGCAGCCCTTTTAACCATATTGCCTGCATGTATTCCCTTGTTTGCCAAATCTTTAGTAACAGCTGCTACAAACAATACCTTATCTCCCAAATCCGAAGCTAATATAAGAGCACAGCTTTCATTTTTGTCTTTTATTTTGTCGGCAATTTCCCTTAATGAGTTTGCATCTTTATCTTTAAATTTAAGGGCAAAGAACTTAACGCCGTTAATTTCTTCGTACCTGCCAAGTATTTGACTCATGTTATTTTTTAATATTTCATTGTTTAACTTCTGAATTTCTCTATCTTTTTCTTTAGATTCTTTTTTAAGTAAAATTACTTTGCTTAATAATTCATCCTTAGTTGTTTTCATGGATATTGACAACTCATCCGTCAAATTCTGTATTTCATTTAAATATTCTATTGCTTTTCTTCCGGTTATTGCTTCTATTCTTCTTATTCCTGATGCTATACTTCCTTCGGAAACTATTTTAAACAATCCGATTTTAGCTGTTTCATCAACGTGAGTTCCTCCGCATAACTCCTTGCTGAAATCCCCCACACTTACAACTCTTACCATCTCGTCATATTTTTCGTCAAATAAAGCCATAGCTCCTGATTTTCTTGCTTGTTCAATATTAAGGATATCAGTTTTAACCTGATAGTCAGACAATATTGCTTCATTTACTCTTTTTTCAATTTCTCTCAGTGTTTCGTGGTCAACAGCTTCAAAATGTGTGTAGTCAAATCTCATCCTGTTTTCAGAAACATATGAACCTGCCTGATTTACATGGTCTCCAAGCACTTCCTTTAAAACCTTATGCAAAATATGTGTGCTTGTATGGTTCTTTGCAGTATTTTTTCTTTGGTCTTTATTAACATAAGCTCTTATTTTATCTCCAACTGAAATACTTCCTTCCACAACATTTGTTTCATGCAAATAAATAGTATTATTAAATTTTTTTGTATCTGTAACTTTTGCTAAGCTGCCATTTGAAACAAATTCACCGGTATCACCCTTTTGACCGCCGCCTTCAGCATAAAATGGGGTTCTGTCAAGAACAATTATGCCCGACTGCCCTTGATTGATTGCATTTACCTGTTCAGAGTCAACTATTATAGCAATTACTTCAGCATTATCCGTTAAATTGTCGTATCCGGTAAATATTGTTTTATCTGTGTCTAAAGTAAATTCATTGTCCTTCCAGCCGGAAGCACCGGTGGATTTTCTTGCATTTCTTGCCATTTCTCTGTGTTCTTCCGTAACTGCAAGAAATTCTTCCTTGTTTAAGCTTAAGCCGTTTTCATTTAGTATTTCCTCAGTAAGTTCTTGGGGAAATCCATATGTGTCATAAAGCTTAAATGCAGCCTTTCCGTCCAATACACTTTTATTTGTTTCTTTTAACGTTTGTATTTCTTTCATTAACAGTTCAAGACCCTGATCAATAGTAATTTTAAACTTATCTTCCTCAAGGCTTACAACTTTTAAAATATAGGATTTTTTTTCAGACAGCTCCGGATAAGCTTCCTTCCAATTATCTATTACTACCTTAACAGTCTCAGTCAAAAATTCATTATGTATGCCTAAAAATTTACCCTGGCGGATTGCCCTTCTTATTAAACGCCTTAAAACATAACCTCTACCTTCATTGGAAGGTATTACTCCGTCACCAATCATAAAGGTTGCTGCTCTTGAATGGTCGCAGATTATTTTCATAGCTATGTCGTTTTCTCTTTTTTGACCATAAGGAATCTTTGATATTTCAGATACCTTGTTCACGATATAATTTAAGGGTTCCACATCAAATACAGTTGGTTTCCCTTGAAGAACAGATGCTACCCTTTCAAGTCCCATTCCTGTATCAATGTTCGGATTTGGCAGTGGATGGTAAACTCCCTGCCCATCCTTGTCAAACTGTGTAAATACAAGATTCCAAATTTCTATATATTTATTGCAGTCACATCCCGGTTTACAGTCAGGCGAACTGCAGCCGTCCCTGCCTGTATCGTAGTATATTTCAGAGCAGGGACCGCTTGGTCCTACTTCCAACTCCCAGAAGTTATCGTCCTTTCCTAATCTTACAATCCTTTCCATAGGAATTCCAACCTTCTTGTGCCAAATTTCTTCAGCTTCATCATCTTCCAAATATACTGTAACCCAAAGACGGTCTTTATCAATTTTTAATACATCTGTCAGCAATTCCCAGGCCCAGACAATTGCTTCTTCTTTAAAATAATCTCCGAATGAAAAGTTTCCAAGCATTTCAAAAAAAGTCAAGTGTCTTGCTGTTAAACCTACATTGTCAATGTCACCGGTTCTGACACACTTCTGACATGTTGCCATGCGTTTTGCAGGCGGAACTTCTGCCCCCGTAAAATATTTTTTTAAGGGCGCCATACCGGCACCAATAAGCAGCAAGCTTTTGTCATTTTTTGGTATAAGAGAAAAGCTTTGCTCTGTTAAATGTCCCTTACTTTTAAAAAAATTCAAATATTCTTTTCTTATGTTATTTATTGAAAATCTATCTAATTTATCCATGGTTCCTCCAACACAATATGAGTCTTTATTTAGTGATTATAATGTATTCTTTCACGTATTGTCAACAATAATTCGAATATGCAAAAAAGAGGCTTAGCTGGAATAAACTTTGCCTCTTTTTATGAAAAGTATCATTCACCAATTTATTATCTTTAATGACAATGGATTTCGTCGTCTTCAGGTTTATAGTTTTCTAAACCTTTAATTGTTTTATGAGTTTTTAAAGAATAATCATAAAGTGCTGACTTAACTGCTTGTTCAGCCAATACCGAACAGTGAACCTTAACAGGGGGTAGCCCTCCTAAGGCTTCTATAACTGCCTTATTTGTCATTTCAACCGCATCGTGAATGCTTTTTCCTTTTATAAGCTCAGTAGCCATGCTTGAAGAAGCAATTGCAGAACCGCAGCCGAATGTTTCAAATTTTACATCTTCAATTATTTCATCATCATTAATTTTTAAGTATATTTTCATTATATCTCCGCATTTGGGATTGCCTACCTGCCCTACTCCGTCTGCGTTTTCAATACTTCCTACATTTCTTGGGTTTCTGAAATGGTCCATTACTGTTTCCGTATACATTTTATCTTTATCCTCCGGTTATTGCTTTAATTTTTTTTCAAATCTTCATCGTTTTTAATCGGTGACATTGCTCTTAATTTAGTAATTATTTTTTTCATTGTTTCAACTGTAAAAT
>CAZTXR010000164.1:0-4693 GCA_964617605.1 uncultured Clostridia bacterium
AATTTGGTTCGTCTAAATTATTGAGGTGATCTTATGAATAAAAAGTTAATATATTTTATTGTTTTATTAGTTTTAGCAGGTTTTATTATTACTTTTGCAAATCGATTTATTATAAATAAAAAGAATGTTGAATTGGTAACATTTAATGCTCTTGTTATTGAAAATAAGGGCGCATCTTTATTGGTAAATCCGGTAGAAGGCTCATCAGAACTTAATTCCAGCGATAAAATTCTTGTTAGGGTCCCCGTAGACAATGCTACATTAAAGGATTTATCCGAATTTACTGTAGGAAGTACAGTTAAAATTACTTATGACGGAATGATAATGGAAAGTTATCCTGCCCAAATAAATGCATATAATATTGAAAAGCTTGAAAATTAAAAATAAAGGCGGTCAAGATGATATTGGATGAGAAAATTATTGCACTAAAAAATGGAGAATCATGTATTTTGAGAAGTCCAAATGCTTCAGATGCGGAAGAAATGCTAAAGTATTTAAAAAAGACAGCAGAAGAGACGAATTTTTTGCTGCGTTATCCTGAAGAAGTAACGATGACGGTTGAAGAAGAAATAAACTTCTTAAATTCAATAGGTGAAAACCCAAGGGGTATTATGATTTGTGCCCTTCTTGATAATAAGATTGTTGGAACAACTAATATTATGGGCATTGGAGAACGTTTTAAAATTTCCCACAGAGCAAGCTTTGGCATAGCAGTTTTAAAAGAGGCATGGAATTTGGGAATTGCAAGTGCTTTATTAACTGAAGCACTAAAGTTTGCAAAAGATACAGGCTTTGAGTTGGTTGAGTTAGAGGTTGCAAGCCCAAATCACAATGCTATTAATCTTTATAAGAAATTCGGGTTTAAAATATATGGCACAAGAGAAAACGGTTTTAAATTTAAAGACGGTACATATTGTGACGAACATTTGATGTTGAAGAACATAAAAAGCAGGATTTATGAAGCTTAATTATATCTTTTATTTATTACCGGCAGCAGCTTCATTTCTGTATTGACAAAATTGCATAATTTTTTTTACATGTAGGGAATATCATACTAAAATTGAAATTAATAATATTGATTAATGTAATTGCTTGATATGGTGGCATAGATATTTGGCTGATAAGAGGAGATAGTTCTTTAGAAGTGAAATCATTATTCCGATAATCATTAAGGTACCATTCCAGAACTATTGATATTATTCCGATAATTTGGTATAATACTATAAAATGGAGGGATATTTATGTTTATGAGTGTAAAGCAAGCAGCAGAAAGATGGGGTATTTCAGATAGAAGGATAAGAGTACTTTGTTCAGAGGGTAAAATCCCCGGTGCTTATCAAGAAGGACGAGGTTGGAAAATTCCTGTAGATGCAATTAAGCCGATGGACGGAAGATATAAATCTACTGAAAGCCTGCTGGATATTGTTGATCGAAAAATGAAGGAGTTAGAGACAAGGCGTCCTTTGACAGAGGGCGAAGTTGAACGGCTTAGGGAGCAGTTTGTTGTAGAATATACATACAATTCCAATGCGATTGAGGGTAATACACTGACTCTTCGTGAAACCGCTTTGGTTCTAAGAGGGCTTACCATTGACCAAAAACCACTAAAAGATCATATGGAGGCAGTAGGGCACAAAGAAGCTTTTGATTTCGTCAGTGAATTGGTAAAGGATAAAGTTCCATTGAGTGAAAGCATCATTAAGCAGATACATTATCTGGTGCTTGCAGATAAGAAAGATGACCGTGGTGTATACCGCCGCGTACCTGTTCGTATTATGGGCGCACAGCATGAACCCGTGCAGCCGTATCTGATTCAGCCTAAGATGGAGCAGCTATTGATTGATTTTGCTGAAAATACTGAGCATATTGTAACAAAATCTGCACGTTTCCACATTGAATTTGAAGGCATTCATCCTTTCATTGACGGAAACGGCAGAACAGGACGTCTTCTTGTGAATATGGAATTAATGAAAGCCGGATTTCCCCCTATTAACATAAAATTTACCGACCGTAATGCTTATTACAATGCTTTTGATGAGTATCATATAAAACATAATATCTCTGCTATGGAAAAATTATTTGCCAGATATGTTAATGAGCGTTTTGATATGTATTTAAGAATGCTGTAGGATAATGGAAAGTTATCCTGTCCAAATAAATGCATATAATATTGAATAGGTTGAAAAGTAAAATTAAAGGTGGTCAAGATGATATTTGATGAGAAAATTATTGCGTTAAAAAATGGAGAATCATGTATTTTGATAAGTACAAATGCTTCAGATAGTCTTTATAAGAAATTCGGGTTTAAAATATATGGCACAAGAGAAAACGGTTTTAAATTTAAAGACGGTACATATTGTGACGAACATTTGATGTTGAAGAACATAAAAAGCAGGATTTATGAAGCTTAATTATATCTTTTATTTATTACCGGCGGCAGCAGCTTTTCTGTACTGGCACAATAATGCTTTAGAAGTATGTGAATATAAATGCACAAATAGTAAACTTCCTGAGATTTTTACGGGATATAGAATTCTTCATATATCTGATTTGCACAATAAGAATTTCCATGGAAGATTAATAAATAAAATGAAAGAAATAAATCCTGATATTATTGTAATAACAGGTGATTTAATAGACAGGAGAAAAACAAATTTAAAATCGGCAGAGAAGTTTATTGAAGGTGCTGTAGAAATTGCTCCAACCTACTATGTTTCGGGAAATCATGAACAATTATCAGAACATTATGCTGAATTAAAAGTAATATTAAATAATTACAATGTAATTAATTTAGATGATTCTTATGCAAGAATCAATAAGAGTGGCAGTGAAATCGGTATAGTAGGCATTGCTGCTCCTGTTATAATGAAAAACGTGAAAAATACTGTATTCGACAGCAATGACACTTGTGTAAACAGCAAGTTAAAGGATTTAAGCAAGAATATAAAAACGGATTTCAATATGCTCATTGCCCACAGACCTGAACAAATTCATATATATAAGAAATTTGACTTAGATTTAATATTGTGCGGGCATGCCCATGGAGGCCAGATAAGGATTCCTTTCATAGGAGGAATTCTGGCGCCAAATCAAGGATTCTTCCCTAAATATTCTCAAGGAATCCATAAGGAAGGTTCCTCAACCATGGTTATAAGCAGAGGACTTGGAAACAGTTCCTTTCCCTTTCGAATATTCAACCGTCCCGAGATAGTGGTTATTGATCTGGAAAGCAAAATCAATTAAGAGAGAAAAAATATGAGAAAAACAGCTATATTTAAGATGATTTTAGTTTTATTATTGATAATTTCTATAGTAATTTTGGTCAAGAATATACTTGAAAAAGACAATAGTATTGAAAAAAAGACTATTGATTTAACTTTCACACCTGTGTCTAAGGAACCTTTATCTGAAGGTCTGCCTAATGAAGAATGGATTATGGCAAAAAGTATTTATTTTGATGAATTGCCTGATCAAGTAGAAACAAGCTTATATTTATATGTTGACAATAGTGCCAATCCTGATTTAAGACCGGGAGAAGGCGCGGTGTATGGATTCTTGGAGCATAAGAATAATTTTTTTGACCTTGGACTAATAAGTAATTATGGAATTGACCGTGTAAATGTAAATTTGGCAGACAGAACTGCTGACGGAATCAAAGAAATTGAAATTGAAGGCGGAATGGGTGCTAGCTATTCGGAATTGAAAATAATTTCTTATAACGAGTTTAATCACAGGTGGGAAAATATATTAACCATGGGAACCCCGACTATAGCTGATTTAGATATGGACGGCAAGGAAGAATTAATTGCAGTATCAGCAGGAAGTCTACCGCCTTATGTAGATATTTACAAATGGAATAATGATCATTTCGAAAAAGCTGACATAGTTGAAGCTGCAGAAAGCGACTACGCAACTTTATTGCAAATTAAAGGAAGATGGCTTATTGAAACCGGGATAATTGAAGAAGGCAAATCTTCCGAGAATAAATTATATAAGTATGAATCCGGAAAATTAACAGAGCAATAATTTTTAAGGAGGATAATATGTTTGAAGAATTAAATAAAAGGATAGAAGAGGTACAAGAAAAATTATACAGGTTGCAGAAGGTTGATTCAATGCTTGGTGATTTAAGAAAAGATGAAAAGGAACTAAGTCATAAAGCATTTGAATTAAAACAAGTGTTGGATAAGGAAAACCTGGATGTTGAAAAATTAAATGCTACAAGTATTCTTTCGATTTTTTATTCCCTTACCGGCAAGTTGGATGATAAAAAAGAAATAGAGCAAAGAGAAGCACTTTCGGCAAAGCTTAAATATGACCAAGCAAATTATGATTTGGAAAGTGTAAAAACAGAAATTTCTGAATTAACAGCAGAAAAAGAAAGCTATAAAAACTGCACCTATGAATATAAAAAATTATATGATGAGAAAAAGAATTTATTAATTGAATCAGATGAAGCTTCTGCAAATAAAATATTGGAGATAACAAAGAAAATTGAGGATTCAAAAAGAAATTTGAAGGAGCTTAGGGAAGCTCTTTCAGCAGGAAAGTATGCCGTAAACAGTCTTGATTCTGCCCTAAAAAGCTTAAGCTCTGCCAAGGGTTGGGGAACATGGGACTTGTTAGGCGGTGGTCTGATTTCAGACTTAGCAAAACATTCTCATATTGATGATGCTATGAGAGAAGTAGAACA
>CAZTXR010000165.1:0-4667 GCA_964617605.1 uncultured Clostridia bacterium
AAGTCTTGTGGAAATATTTTCGGACGTGGGTTCGACTCCCACCGCCTCCATCAATGAAATAAGAAAGAATACGATAGGGGACTATAATTAGTAAAAATAAATAGCGATATTCATAACATTTATGATTATCGCTATTTTATCATGGTTTGTTAATTTATACTTGTAATAAAAATGGTATAGTTTATGAATGTAAGTGTAAAAAATAAAGAAGTTATCTGTAAATTGCATTATATATTGATGGAAAACAATATTTATAGTATAATTCTGTCATATATTGATTTATTTGTATAATGAACATGAGTAAAGAGATCTTATTTATAATGACATAAAAAGAGGTGAATTATGGGATATTTAAATAAGAAGACCATTTATAAATCAGCAATTATTGCACTTCTGATAATTTTTACCATGATATTAAGGTTGCCTGCTTTTGCTGAGAAACCAATATTTCATTATTTTAACCGCAGTTTAATATACGCTCTCATTTACTTCGCAATACTTATCGCATGGGGTATTTCCGTCAAAAGACGTATCATCCAAAGACAAACCCTTAAGTTTCTCATGGCTATTGTAGCCTTGATGCTCTTTTGGTTTATGGTTCGCACAATCAGGTTTATCTATACAGAAGATGATTCTGTTATGGAGCGTTGTTGCTGGTATGCCTACTATATCCCCATGCTTTTAATTCCACTTATGAGTATATTTGTTGCCTTATCCCTTGGCAAACCGGAAAACTTCAGGCTTCCAAAATGGATAGGCTTGATTTACATACCTACAATTATCTTTATTGCCTTTGTACTTACCAACGATTTTCATCAAATGGTTTTTGTTTTTCCGGGGGGAAACCCACTGTCTGGCAGTGATTATAGTTATGGACCCTTATATTGGTTAGTGTGGATATGGATGATTATGTCCTTGCTCATATCCCTAATAATTACATTGGCTAAAAGCAGGGTGCCCCACAGTAAAAAGATTCTCTATTTACCCTTTATACCCTACTTTGCAGGTTTGATATATGGTATTCTATATGTGGGAAAGGTTCCTTTTTTAAGAGTAATTGCAGGAGATATGACGGCTATATTTTGCTTGTTTACCATGGCTATATTTGAAAGTCTTATCCAAAGCGGTTTAATACGCTCAAATATTTATTATGAAGAATTTTTTCATGCATCAGATCTAAAGGCGCAAATTTTAAATAAAGATTATCAGATATGCTATCAGACAAATTTAGCCCATCCATTATTTAATGAACCCTTAGCAAAGTTTGCTTTAGGAGAAACAAACGAGAATATGCGAATGTCTGCCTACCCTATATCAGGCGGTCAAATACTTTGGCTTGAAGATATTTCAGAAATGAATGGTTTAATCAAAGAATTGGAGGAAGTAAACCAAAGATTATCAGAGGAAAATGACTTGCTTCAGGCTGAATTGGAATTAAAGGAAAGAAAAATAAAAATAGATGAAAAAATCAGACTGCAAGATAAAATAACAGAAAAGATAAAGCCGCAACTTGAACAACTCAATCATATTCTTTCAGGGGATATTGTTGAAAGCTCCTTGCAAGAAAAGCTGGCTCAAATTTGTGTTCTTGGCACATATATCAAACGTCGCAGCAACCTGCTTATATTAAGCGAAGACAACAATTTATTTTCTGCAGAAGAATTGAACTACTGCTTAAAAGAATCTGTAGAAGCTATGTTGCAGGGTGAAATTGATTGCTCCCTAAAAGTTAGCTGTAAAGGAAAAGTCAAAGCAAAAAATGCAATACTGATATATGATTTATTCGAAGAAATAATAGAAGCCATTCTGCCTTGTATTCCAGCAGTATTTATAAATTTGAACATTTCAAAAGGCAATATAAAGATGAAATTACAGATTAATTGCAATAAAGGAAATAATTTGGCAGATATAACAGAAATGATGAATTTTGAGAATACAGACAGTCTTGTTAAAAACGGCGGGAGCATGACAAAGACTATAGAAGATGATACATTGGCCATTGCAGTAGAGCTTCCGCGGATGGGTGAAAAATATGATTAATATAATTTCTATATTATTTTTAAATTTACTCTTATTTGATTTTTATATATTGCTGTTTGTATTTATAGAAACCAAAAGACATAAAATATGTCATATATGCTTTGGACTTATTTTGATTTCTTTTATCATACTGCATTCTTTAAGCATGAATCTTTCTTTGATGCAAAGCAAGAATCTTATATTTGTAATTACTCAGTTGTTTCAAGGTATACCGGTTCAGGTATATATTATTATTTTCTTTATTATGTCAGCTGTGTCTATTTACTTGGCTTATAAAGAAAATCAATATAGACAAAATTCTATTACGAGAACATCCATCAAAGAAAGTATTGATAATCTGCCAACAGGACTATGCTTTTCAACAGAAAGCGGTATTGTTTTTCTTTCCAACAAGACCATGAACAATATATGCCACAAAATTACAGGCGGAGATTTGCAGGATGCAGAAGCATTATGGAAAAAAATTATTGAGAGGGTGCAAGTCAGGGACAAGCATAAATCCGTAAACCATCATATTTCACAATTTGACAACAAGCAGACCTGGTCTTTTTCCCGCAACAATATTAAAGTGAATAATAAGGATGGGGTGCAAATTACTGCCGTTAATATTACAGAATTGGACGAAATGAGGAGACTCTTAAAAAAGAGAAATGCCGAGTTTATAAAAATGAATATCCGTCTTCGTAAATATAGCGAAAATTTGGCAGCCATCAAATCAAAAGAAGAAAGACTCGCTACAAAGACACAACTGCACAGCGAGTTAGGATATATACTCCTTGCCACAAGACGTATACTGGCAAATAAGGAATTTGATAAGGAAGGAGAATCAATACTTACTTTATGGAAACAAAATATTGTCGCATTATTAAACGGAAGCGGAATGAAAGAAAAGAACGCTTTTGAAGAACTCCTGCAATCAGCAGCCGATATAGGGATTAAACTGAGGCTGTACGGGGAGCTTCCCCAAAAAGACAATATTAAAGACATAATTTTGACAAGCGCAATAGAAGCATTGAACAATGCCATACGTCATGCTGATGCCACAGAGCTTAATTTGTCTATAAAAGAAACGGAAAGAAAGTACAAAATAGAATTGACAAATAATGGTGCCTTGCCGGGAAAAAAGATTACTGAAGGCGGCGGACTATCCGCCTTAAGGGAAAAAGTTGAAGAGCAAGGGGGAATAATGGGTATTGACATAGATCCTGTTTTCAAGCTTTGGATAAGATTACCTAAGGGAAGGGAGGTTACAAATGATAAAGGTATTAATAGTTGAAGATGACCCAATGGCACAGAAATTATTGGAGACATTTATTGAAAACAGCGGAAGATACAAGGTGATAGGCTCTATAGTAAGTGCAGGTTTTGCAGAAACATACTGCATAAGACACCCCGTAGATTTGATTTTGATGGATGTATGCACTGCTTTGGGTGTAAGCGGCTTGGATATGGCAGCAAAAATTAAAAAGATTAAATCAAGTATTAAAATAATTATCATTACAAGTCAGCCTGAATATGATTTTATAAATCGTGCCAAAACAGGTGGAGTAGACAGTTTTTGGTATAAAACTTCCGATGAAAAAGAGATTTTAGAATTAATGGACAGAACAATGGCAGGTGAATCCATCTACCCTGATACCACACCAAAACTCCAAATAGGATATGCCTGGAATACAGAATTTACCCCAAGGCAGTTAGAAGTTCTTAAGGAATTAACCAGCGGAGATACTAATGGAGAAATCGGCAAACGCCTTGGCATATCCCCTACCACCGTTCGCGATTACATACAGCAAATGCTTGAGATGACTGGGCTCCAAAATCGAACCAGCCTTGCGGTGGCAGCGGATAAAAGCGGTCTTGTGAATAGGAATTACTGAAATCCTGCATTTATAGGATGTGAAGGTGAAAAAAGTTGTTGAAATGTATTAAGCAAACCATATATTAATGGATGAGGTGATATTTATGCCAAGCATTGAAGAACTTGTAGAAAAAATTGACTATTTTGACGAAGATGATTTTATCGATTGGTATGGGAAGCTCCAAGAGTTCTTTTCCCCCGCAAATTTAGATGATATAAGCGAATTGGATTATTCCGCTTACACTTATTTGATTTCGCTCAATAAAAACAATGAAAAATTGTTGTCGGAAGAAATATACACATTGTTGGAAAAAGAAGATGCATATTTTATTGAGATAATAATTTCGAGGGATAAGCCTCTTGCTTCCTTTCATTATTGGAAATACCCGAAAGAAGACAAGGGTCAAGTTCTCAATATTTCCGAAAAGCCATATTTGAAAAAGCACATGAGAATGCAGGAAAAATTTAAACATTTTGCTGATGAAAATAAGCTTATACTTTTAAATGATAAACAATTAAAAAAACAAGTAGCTTATAATGGAATGAGGGTCAGCATTTATTATAAATATTTTGATGATGAATATGAAAGCACCACGGAAATACCTTATGGAAATATACCTATAAAATAAATATTGCTATCCCCTACATTTGTAGGATGTGTTCTTTAAAAATGAGCATTATTATATAAGTATAATAAAATAATTGTACATAAGGAGGAATTAAATGAAAGTAGTATTGGATAAAATACCGGAGAACTTAGATGAGTTCA
>CAZTXR010000166.1:0-4637 GCA_964617605.1 uncultured Clostridia bacterium
AAAGTATGCAGGGATATGAAAAACATACAGGGAAAATTCCTAAAAGAGCCGGAGGGACATACAGGGTTCAAATGGACATAGATAAGCTTAAGTGTGATTTGAAGAATGCTGTTGACAGGGAAGAATATGAGCTTGCAGCAGAACTTCGTGACAAAATTCATGAAATGGAAAATAAAATGAGGGGGGATGAGTAATTTGGATAATAATATTGTAATTACCAGCAGAATCAGGCTGGCAAGAAATTTAAAAAATTATAAATTTCCCGTAAATATGACCCAAGAAGAATCAAACAATGTAATTAAAGAAGTAAATAATGCAATTACCATGCATGATAACAGCTATAAATTAACATACATGAAGGACCTATCAGATGTTAAGAAAAATTCATTAATTGAAAATCATATTATCAGCCCTGCCTTGGCAAAGAAAAATAATGAAGGCGCATTTCTCTTAAGCTCAGACCAAAAAATCTCGGTAATGTTAAATGAAGAAGATCATATCAGAATTCAAACATTAGGTGAGGGTATGTCTTTAAAGGAATGCTTTGATTTAAGCAATGAAGTAGATGACATTATCGAAGAAAATGTAGATTATGCCTTTGATAATGAATTGGGATATATTACATCCTGCCCCACCAATATAGGAACGGGAATGAGAGCGTCGGTAATGCTTCATCTACCTGCCTTGTCCATAACAAATCAAATTGATAAGCTGCTCTACGGTGTTTCTCAGTTAGGGGTTGCGGTTAGGGGAGTTTATGGGGAAGGTACGAAATCAGTAGGTCATTTGTATCAAATATCAAACCAGGGGACCTTAGGTGCTTCAGAAGAAACTTTAATAGATAAAATTATCCAAATTACGTCGCAAATTATAGAAAAAGAAAATAACATGAGGGAACATCTCAAGAAAAACAATTATGATGAGTTGGAGGATGACTTTTACAGGGCTTACGGCTTGTTGACTAACGCCAGGAAGATGTCAGTGGATGAGGCTATGAGGCTCTTGTCCCTTTTAAAGCTTGGAAATGAAATGGGGATAAGGCCAATGGTTAAAGGAAAGAATATATATCAATTGATGATTAGGATCCAACCAAATAATATTTCAACTACTGAAGGAGAAGAACTTTCGCCAAAGGAAAGGGATAAGAAAAGGGCAGAACTTATAAGATGTCAATTATTGGGATGATATAATACGAAAAGGAGATGAAAGATATGATGGGTGGTTTAAATAATTCTGCAAGAAATGTACTTGCATTTGCTCAGGAAGAAGTAAAAAACTTCAAACAAAATGTACTTGGAACAGAGCACATTTTAATTGGGCTTATGGTTGAAGAGGAAAGCATTGCAGGTAAGATACTTAGAAATAAATTAAATATTGATAAGGTAAGAGAAATAATAAAGAATTCGACTGGTATGGGTGATACTGTTCCTGACTATATTACCGTAAGCCCCAGAAGCAAGTATATAATAGAGTTGGCACAGAAATATGCCACACAGCTTAATATGCCTTATGTAGGCTCTGAGCATATTTTACTGGGATTAATCGAGGAAGGAGAAGGTATCGGAGCACAAATTATTAAGTCTGCCGTAAGCTTAAGAGATTTAAAACAAGAAGTGATAAAAGCCATACAAGACGGCAGCGGGGGAAAAGAAGCTGAAAATCCAAATGCAGGAGGGGGAATCTCCCAGCAAAACTCAGCCACCAAGACTATAGACAAATATGGAACTGATTTAAATCAGCGTGCCAAGGAGGGAAGGCTTGATCCGGTTATCGGTCGTGAGGATGTAATTGAAAGAGTAATTCAAATATTATCAAGAAGAACAAAAAACAATCCCTGTCTCATTGGTGAGCCCGGAGTAGGAAAGACTGCTATTGCAGAGGGACTGGCTCAAGAAATTATAAAAGGCAATGTCCCTGAAACGCTTAAGGGTAAGCGTGTAATTACATTGGACATGGCAGGGATGGTAGCCGGTGCAAAATACAGGGGTGAATTTGAAGAGAGACTAAAAAATGCCATTGATGAAATAAAAGCTGCCGGCAATATTATTTTGTTTATTGATGAAATGCATACAATTATCGGTGCCGGTGCAGCTGAAGGAGCAATTGACGCATCAAATATTTTAAAACCAACCTTGGCGAGAGGTGAACTTCAGGTAGTTGGTGCAACTACTCTTGATGAATATAAAAAACATATCGAAAAGGATGCAGCTCTGGAAAGAAGATTTCAGCCTATAACAGTTGAAGAGCCAAGTGTTGAAGATACCGTTAAAATCCTTAAGGGCTTAAGAGACAAGTATGAAGCCCATCATAAGGTTGCAATAACGGATGAAGCAATTGATGCTGCAGCAAATCTTTCTCACAGGTACATTTCGGACAGATTTCTGCCTGATAAGGCGATTGATTTAATAGATGAAGCAGCATCAAGAACAAGACTTAAATCGTCTACTGCCCCAAAAGAATTAAAGGAAATGGAAGAAAAGATAAAAGAAACAGATACTGAAAAAAGAACTGCAATAAATAATCAGGATTTTGAAAAGGCAGCTTCGCTTCGTGATGAAGAAAAGAGATTATCTGATGAATTAGATAAACAAAAGAAATTATGGGCTGCAAAAAATTCAAAAGATACAAAAATCGGCTATGAGGATATTGCTGAAGTTGTATCTCAGTGGACGGGAATTCCGGTTAAAAAACTGCAAGGTGATGAATCTGAAAAACTATTAAATATGGAGGAAATTCTTCACAAAAGAGTAATTGGCCAAGAACCTGCTGTTGAAGCCTTGGCAAAGGCAATAAGACGCTCAAGGGTTGGTCTAAAGGATCCTAAAAAACCCATCGGGTCATTTATATTCTTGGGACCAACGGGTGTTGGAAAAACAGAATTGTCAAAAGCATTGGCTGAATCTATGTTTGGAGATGAGGATGCCATGATAAGAGTTGACATGTCTGAATTTATGGAAAAACATTCAGTGTCTAAATTAATAGGTTCTCCTCCCGGATATGTAGGATTTGATGATGGAGGACAATTAACCGAAAAGATAAGAAGAAAACCATACTCGGTAATTTTGTTTGATGAAATTGAAAAGGCACATCCAGATGTTTTTAATATACTTTTACAAATACTTGATGATGGACGTTTAACCGATGCAAAGGGAAGAACTGTAGATTTTAAAAACACGGTAATTATTATGACTTCAAATGTTGGAGCAAGTACTATCAAAAAACAAAAAACTCTTGGTTTTGCAACAAATGCTTCAAATGAAGAAAAAGATGAATACGAAAAAATGAAGGATACTGTATTGGCTGAATTAAAAAGAACATTCAGACCTGAATTTTTAAACCGTGTTGATGAAATAATAGTCTTCCATTCATTGAATAAGGAGCATATAAAACAAATAGTGTCACTAATGATAAACAACTTGTCAAAACGTCTTGATGAAATAAATATTCATATTCAGCTTGATGAAAAGGCAAAGGAATTGTTGGCTGATGCTGGATTTGACCCGGTGTACGGGGCACGCCCCCTCCAAAGGGAAATAAGAAGGAGAATTGAAGATAAATTGTCAGAGGAGCTTTTGAAAGGAACAATCAAAAAATCAGATACTATTAAAATTACTGCTGATGACAAAGAATTAATTTTCAGTAACGATAGGTAGGCAACGTTAGTCAAAAGGGGACAGTTTCAGCGAGAACTGTCCCCTTTTTAAATGTTAAGGGCTAAATAAATTATCAACTGTAACTTCTAACGCGTTAGCCAAAGCGAAAGCAAGATTCAAAGTCGGGTTATATTTATTATTCTCTATAGCGTTTATTGTCTGTCTTGATACATGGCACATAGCAGCCAATTCATCCTGTGTTATATTTTTGGATAATCTAAGTTGCTTGATGTTGTTGTTCATAATGAACCACCATGTTTTTTTGTATTAATAATCAAAATTATTCCCAATACTATGAAACTAAACAATACAGGTTCAATATAGATTCCTTCCTTGAAGTTTTTCCACCACAGTTGGTAAAAATCATAGTTTAGCCATTTTATAACAGCCAAAATCATTTGCAGGATAATTATCACTATAAAGGATTCGGCCATAGACTTCACAACAATCCATTTTGAACGCTCATCCTTCTTTTTAATGAAAGCATAATATATCGCCCGAATACCTATCGCAAATGAAAAAATGCTAGCCAACAAAATAAATATACCAAAAAATACGTCCATCATATACCTCCAATGTCAAAGGGTTTTTACATTTTGAGCATAAACCTTTTGCCGTAGGATGTCAAGGGTTTTTTACATCATTATGTTTGAAAAGTAATGATTATTATAATTACGTATTAAAAGAAAAAGCCTTTTATAAATGATAGCAGAAAAAATCTTTTATAAATGTCTTGACAAATAATTTAAATTGTAATAAATTAGATAAAACACATATTCAGCGATGATAGGAAGAGTACTTTTAAATTTAAGTCACAGAGAGATAGCGTTGGTGAGAGTCTATTACAATAATTTTTAACGAAGAACATCCTTGAGCTTTTGACCCAAATTGCATATGCAAGAGTAGGCTCAAACGCATCCGAGCGATACAGCGGCAAAGACATGTCAGTGTCTTTTGAGTGAGCCTATATGTAAGTATATGCTA
>CAZTXR010000167.1:0-4579 GCA_964617605.1 uncultured Clostridia bacterium
CATAGCTGAAATTTTTCAACTAAACTCAGATAACATAAAATTTATAAACGGGGGACTATATGAATGATTTTATTAAGATGCTAAAAGAAAACAAAAAATTATATTATGCTGTCAATGTTTTCATATTAATAATAATAATATCCTTAATATTGAAACTTGATTTTTCACAATTTTCAAAAGAAGACTCTGTAAGTTATCAGTCAAATGAGGTGAAAACAGAAAGCTATGTATATGCTTTAGAAAAAAGAATGGAGGAAATACTCGGGAAGATAAGCGATATAAAAAGTGTGGATGTGATGATTTACACTAAAAGAACTCCAGTATTGGAACCTGTTTATGATGAAAACATAAGCAATGAAACAAATATTGAATCAATGAGCGATGGAACTAAAAGAGAGGTGAACAGAGAGACAAAACAAAACAAAGTAATATTGGGAAGGGATAATTCAGTAGTGGAACGGTTTTATCAATATCCTGAAATATCCGGTGTTTTGGTAGTAGTAAATTATAATGGGAATAAAGATATTTACTCAATTCTTATGAATTCTGTAAAAACTTTATTGGATATCAAATTAAATGATATTGAAATAGTAGTTATTAACTAAGGGGGTATTTATGATAATGAGAAAGGAAACATTAGTATTTTTAGCATCTCTGGCAATAATATTTATTATTGGATATATAAATATGAGTTTAACGCCGGATAATGCATTTGATCATTTAGAAAAAGGACAGCAGGAGGCAGCAGATTTAGAAGGTGACCTTGCAGAAATAGTTGAGGGCGGGGTAAATAAGGTTGACTTTGCAGGAATTTTGCCTGATACAAATTTCGAAATTTTAGGAGACATAACAGATTTATCCGGAGCACAGCAAGCTTCTTCCGAAGGAGTTCTTACAATGTTAAATGTAAGCTTTGCTAACTTTAAATTAAATAAAGCAAAAGCCAATATGGATGTATTGGACTATCTTGAAGAAAGTTTAAGTTCATCAGTCATATCAGAAAGCACTAAAGCCCAATTTGAACAACTCTTGCTAAAAAAGAATTCCTTCATTGAGGCAGAACAGGGGATTGAACTTATGCTTCAATCCAAGGGCTATAATGAATCGATTGTAATTGTGGATGAAAGCATGGTAAAAGTTGTTACTAATGATACAATAGAGCAGGCAGACGCAACAGTGATTTTAGATGTTGTAGTTACAGAAACAAATTATGAACCTTCTCAAATAAAAATTGTGAAATTTGATAATATTGATTTGTAAAAATTTACAACTTCTGCTATAATTATTTTAGGAGGTGCTATTATGGATAACGAAAAATTTGAATTTGGCCAGGTTAAAATATCGGATGATGTTGTAATAATTATTGCAGGCATTGCAGCCAGCACAGTAAAGGGAGTAAATACCGCGCGCACAGGTGTAGCCGATGGAATTACAAATTTGTTTTCAAAAAACAATTACTCAAAAGGCATAAAGGTAGAAGTTAATGAAAACACTGTTGTTTTGGACATTTTTATAAATGTTGAATACGGCTATAAAATTAATGAGGTTGCAAAAGAAGTTCAAATGTCTGTAAAAAAAGAAATCGAGACTATGACAGATTTGCAGGTAGCAGCTGTTAATGTTCATGTACTTAATATAGTTCAAGACAAAGAAGTCAAAGATAAAGATAAAGACAAAGAAATTTCAAACATAACCATTGAATAAAAAAAGCAAATAGATTGCTAAGAAAGGTAGGGGGACACACCTTTATTAAAGGAATGTCCCCCATACTTATCAGGAGAAAAATATGAAACGTAAAGAAACAAGAGAAGAAGCTGTTAAAATGGTATACAGCATGGATGTAAACAAAGATTTTAACAGAACCTATTTAACGGAATACATAGAACATTTTGATCTTAAAGATATGGATTTTGAATATTTTGATAAAACAATATCCGATATGATCAATAATATGGAGCAAATAGACAAATATATAACCGACAACTCTAAGGACTGGAAAATTACCCGAATTGCCAAGGTAGATCTTGCAGTGCTTCGAATTGCTTTGTCTGAAATACTGTACAATGAAACAATACCCGAAAGCGTATCAATCAATGAGGCTGTAGAAATAAGCAAAAAATTCTCTAATGAGGATTCTCATAAATTTATTAACGGCATACTTGGTACAGTAGTAAGATCGATTGCGAAATGAAATACATACTTGGAATTGATACAAGTGCTTATACCACATCAATTGCATTGATTGATTCGGAAACAAATGAAGTACTTGCAGACGAAAGAAAAGTTCTTGAAGTTAAGATGGGTCAAAAAGGCCTAAGGCAACAGGAAGCTGTTTTTCAACATTTAAAAAACTTACCGCAACTTTACCGGAATATTAATTTTGACCTGTCAAATATTAATACTATATCTGTAAGCTCAAAGCCCCGCAATGAGGAGGGTTCCTACATGCCCGTATTTATTGTTGGACAAAATTTTGGATATGTTATATCAAAAACATTGAATTGCAAATATATTGAATACTCTCATCAAGAAAATCATATTTCATCCTCCTTAATAAATAATTATAAATCTATTAATAATGAATTTCTTGCAGTCCACATATCAGGAGGTACAACGGAGTTTGTTTTTTCCAAAAAGGCTTTGAAAGGATTTGAAACAAAAATTGTTGGGGGAACTTTGGATATTACATTCGGGCAACTTATAGACAGGCTTGGAACATTGATGGAATTTCCCTTCCCTTGCGGTAAACATATGGAAGAATACCTGAAAATGAAAGAAACAGAAAAAATCTCCACACCTCCCTTAAGCAAGGCATCCTATATAAATTTATCGGGAATGGAAAATTACTATGGCAATTTGTCATATAAATATAGAAAAGAGGATATTATCGCCTCTCTCTTTAAATATATTGCAGAATGCATCATACATATAATACATAGTTTAAGCAATCTTCAATTTAAAACCGTAATTATTTCAGGAGGTGTTGCAGCAAATAGCTATATAAGAAGTTATATTTCCAATAATATTAATAATTATGAAATTTTATTCCCTGAAATGAAAAATTCTTCAGATAATGCTATAGGTGTGGCATTTCTGCCCATTATTGACAGGTGGTACAATGAAATTAAAACCCATTAAAGTTTCGGTTCTAAATCAATATATAAAAAAATATTTAATGAGCAATTCTATTCTTAATAATTTGAGGGTGGAAGGGGAAATTACAAATATTAGGATGAGCAAGACAGGATATACATATTTTTCATTGTGCGATGAAATATCATGTATAAATTGTGTTGCTTTCTTTGCTGATTCAATTTCTAAAAACGGAGATAAAATAATTGCAGAAGGTGAGCTTTCTGTTTATGAAGTAAAGGGAACCTATCAACTTATAGTAAGTAATATTGAAAGAGTTGGATTAGGAAAAATTCTTCTGGATCTGGAATTGTTAAAAGAGAAATTAAAATCAGAAGGTTTGTTTGACCGTAAAAGAGAAATGCCTTTATATCCCCATAAAATAGGTATAATTACATCAAAGACAGGAGCAGCTCTAAGAGATATATTAAAAACCTTAGAAAGTGTAAAAGCAGATATTGAAATAACTGTTTACAATGCATTGGTACAAGGAGAAAAAGCAAAGGAACATATAATAGAAGGTTTAAAATATTTCAACAGTGCAGAAACTGATGTAATTCTTATTTCAAGAGGAGGAGGAAGTTTTGAAGATTTAAATATTTTTAATGATATTGACTTGGCTATGGAGGTATATAAATCCAAGGTCCTTGTTGTAACGGGAATAGGTCATGAAACAGACAGAACATTGACGGATTATGTAGCCGATGTTTATTGTCACACTCCCACAGCTGCAGCTGAAAGAATTATAAGAGGCTATAAAGATGTTGAGGAAAAACTTAACAGTCTTTTATATGCTTTAAAATCAGGAATGAATAATATTATTTCTTTAAAAAAAGCAGATCTTATATCCTTAAAATATATTTTAAAAAGCAACTTGCCCTTAGAGGATATTTACAAAAGGAAAAATATGCTTAATACATATAAAAGTATATTAAAAAACACAGCAAATAACTATATTAATGAGCATTACTTTAACCTTAAAATCATGAATGAGAAATTAAATTCATTTGATTACAATAAACAACTGCAAAAGGGTTTTGCATTGGTATCTGATATAGACGGAAATATTATAAAACAAAAAGAACAATTAAATGTAAAAGATATTTTACGAATAAGATTTAAAGATTTTGAAGCTGAAGCAGAAACAATTAATATAAAAGAGGTGTGATATGGAATATGAAAGCTTTGAAAGCGCATTGGAAGAACTAAAAAATATTGTATCAAAATTTGAAAATAAGAAGGATATGTCCATCGATGATTTACTTAAAGATTATGAAAAGGGAATGAAAGCTTACTCTTTCTGTACAAAAAAGTTAGATGATACTCAAAAAAGTATAAAAATTATTGATGAGAATATTGTTGAATAAAAAACGTGAATAAAAATAATTTTACTTAAAAATATTAATTGATATAAGTAAATTCTTATGCTATAATTTTATTGAATTAT
>CAZTXR010000168.1:0-4578 GCA_964617605.1 uncultured Clostridia bacterium
ATTAAAATAAGAAAGTATTGGAGACGACGCTTACGCTCGGATGACAAAAACGGTTTGTAAATAGTCTGGCACTCCTTAAAGGGGTGTCTTTTTTCTTTTCGACAAATTTAAGTTTATTGATTTACATAAATATGATATAATAAAGCATCGAAATTAAAGAGAGGAAAATTATGAGTCAAAGTATTGCTGATATGCTTAATGATAAATCGAGGGAACAAATGAAAAGTATGATTAAGAATACAAATAAAACAATTTCTGAACTTAAGCCCGGAGAAAAGGCAGACGGGTTTTATTTGATTAAGAATTTTGATGTTAAGAAAACAACTAATGGAAAACAATATATAGATATAGATTTAGTTGACAAGACCGGTGAAATTAATGCAAAGATTTGGGATTACACAAAAGAAACAGAAAAGTTAATAGGTGAAAATCCTATAGTTAAGGTAAGAGGCGAAGTTTTGGAATGGAATGGAACAAGACAGCTTAAAGTTAATAAAATAAGAGAAAAAAGGCCCGAGGACAATGTCCAAATTTCCGAATTAATCCCGTCCGCTCCTATTGACTTAAGTGAAATGCTGGATGCTGTAAAATCCTATGTTAAGAAAATAAAGGATGCTGAAATTAGAACCTTAACAGGCAACATACTTAAAAAATATGAAAACAAATTATTTTACTATCCCGCAGCTAAGAAAAACCATCATTCTTACAGGGGAGGGCTTTTGTATCATAATTTGCGAATGCTTCAGTCTGCTGAAAAACTTTGTCAGATATATGATTTTCTTAATACTGATTATGTTTATGCGGGAGTAATTCTTCATGATATATGCAAGATATTGGAAATGGATTCTGACGAATATGGTGTTGTCTCTGATTACACCATGGAAGGAAAACTGCTTGGGCATATAATACAAGGTATAAAAGAAATTGATTCAGAAGGTGAAAAAATAGGAATTAACAGAGAAAAGACCGTTGTTTTGCAACACATGGTTTTATCACATCACTATGAGCCGGAGTTTGGCAGTCCCAAAAAACCCATGACCCCTGAAGCAGAATTGCTGCATTTCCTGGATATTATTGATGCAAGGATGTTTGATTTTGAGCATTCTCTTGAAACTGTAGAGCCCGGACAATTTACCGACAAAATATGGCTCCTGGATAACAGGAATCTTTACAAAATAAAAGGAGAATAGAGGTAGGGGGGACACACCAAGGAATGTCCCCGTACTATTTCCTTCTTTGTCTTATGCGAATAGGTTTTTGAACATGTTTTTCATTTTTTATGTTCTTTTCTGTTGAAGGGGGTACGCTGTGTTCATTATCTGAATGTTCCAAAGGTTCATTTGACCCATTTTTATCTTCTTGGGAAGAAGACATTATGTTGTTAATCATTGGCATAAATGTTTCCATCAAACTGCTTATATCAGTATTTCCATCCTTATTACCATCCGATGACACAGATGAAAGTATATCATTTAAACCGTTTTTATTGCCATTTGCCAATGAAGACAGTAGTTCATTTAAACCACTGTTATTGCCTTTTGTCAAAGAAGAAAGTATTTCATTTAAACCACCGTTCTTTGCCATGTTCATGGCTACAGCTCCCACTATTTTATCCATATTGTTTGCTAAAAGAGGCTGAGCCATTAACTTGGTAACGGGGATATTGCCGTTTTTTAATAGTGCGGTTATTTTATCTACCGGGGTTTTAGCGTCTAAAGTTTGAATTGGTCTAAAATTTTGAGCTCTGCTCAGAAAAGAGTACATGCCCAGCAAGGTACTTACTTTTTCCACTGCCGGCAGATATGTATTTATCCTTGATACCGTTTGTGTTGAAGTCAGAGGTGCAAAGGTACGGACCATACTTATTATGTTTTCCATTTTAACCGGGTCTTGCAATATACCTGCGGTAAAGGTCCTCCTTGTTCCCGAAAGCTTAGAAACCACGCCATTTAATTGATTGTTTCCGAAAATGTATTTTGCTGCTAAAGCATATAATAATATTTGAACTGGAATAATATCACCTTCTTATAAACATCTTCCTATAATATATTCTGTTGAGTAAATTATGTTACATATCAATCTGTAACCTTATCACTAATAAAAATGTAATTAAAAGGTTCGCAAGGCATATTATATAATGAATAGGAGGTAAGTGAATGTCAAATATATTTAGAAGTGATAAAGAAATTGAAAAAATAAAAGAAAGCAAGGAATTTAAAAATGTTGCAGATAATAAGAATGTGAATGATTTTGTAAATAATCCGCAGTTTAAAGATTTTAAAGATAGGTATGAAGGTAAATCCGAAGAAGAAATATTAAAAGATGCGAAAAATATGGGTAAAAAATTAAAAGAACAATATGGAGAACAAGAATATAACAAAAAACTTCAAGATTTAAAGAACTTTGAAAAATTTTTAACTCCAGAGCAAAAAAGAAAAATGAGGAAGTTTTTAGAAAACCTTGATTGATAATTGGGGGAGCATGCTAATAATGCCATGCTCCTCTTAATTAACTAAACGATGCATATGCATAATTATTAATCAACTAAATAAAATGCATGAAACATGTAAAGGGTTGTATATTTTATTTATTATAAATTTTATTATGGCTCAAATCATGCGATATAAATTCGTATAAATGTGTAATATTTAACAGCCTTTATTTGACTAATAAAATATTAAGAATGTATGTGATCTGAATACAATTCCTAAATATTGTTATTATAAGGAAATATAACGTTTTCAAAAAACGTTTGACATTAAATAAATATTCAATTATAATGTGAATACATAATTTTAAATTCTGTAAATAATTAGGAGGGACAAGTAATGAAGAAGTTAATAGTATTTATTTTAGTTTTGATGATGATTTTATCAGCATGCAGCCAGCCTGCACAAACGCCGGCACCTGCACCTGCACCGGCAGAAAGGACCTTTGATGGCAAGATAGCTATAGTTACAAACACTCTTTCTCAAAATGAAGAAGAATATCGTTCAGCTGAATTGATGGTTAACAGATACGGCAAAGATAAAATTATGCACGTATTGTGGCCGGATAACTTCATGACAGAACAAGAACAAATGATAAGCACAGTTGCAAAAATAGGTTCAGACGCTGATGTAAAAGCTTTGATTATTAATCAGGCAGTTCCCGGAACCAACGCTGCAGTTGACAAATTGTTGGAAACCCGTGACGACATGTTTATAGTTTATTGCACACCGCAGGAAAATCCTCCTGACGTTGCACAAAGAGCAGACTTGATTCTTAACCCTGATGAACTGAAAATGGGTGACAATATTCCTGTACAGGCTAAAAAATTGGGAGCAAAAACGTTAGTTCACTATTCATTCCCAAGACATATGTCAATAGTTATGCTTGCTGCAAGACGTGAATTAATGATAGACAAATGCAAAGAAATAGGAATTGAATTTTATGATGCCACTGCTCCTGACCCGACAAGTGATGTTGGAGTACCGGGTGCACAACAATTTATTCTTGAAGATGTGCCTAAATTAGTAGACAGATTTGGAAAAGATACAGCTTTCTTCTCAACAAACTGTGCAATGCAGACACCGCTTATAAAGGCATGCGTTGACGCAGGCGCAATTTATCCGCAACCATGCTGTCCGTCACCCTATCATGGATTCCCGTCAGCATTGGGTATAGAATCAATATCCAGCGACTTTTCTGTTGAAGGTATGGCCCTTGTAGTAAGTGAAACTGCTAAGACACTTAAAGCAAAAGGCGTTTTAGGAAGATTCTCAACATGGCCTGTACCTGTTGCTATGATGAACACTGTAGCTTCAACAGAATATGCTATAGAGTGGATCAACGGCAAGGTAAGCAAAGATACTCTTGATGTAAAAGTTCTTGAAGAGAAAATGGCTGAATACGCTACACTTCCTGTTGTTACAAGCGCTTATACCGAAGAAGGTTTAGAAATTCCTCATTTCAGACTGATAATCATGGATTTCTTAACTTATGGTGAAGAACATATACTATAATTATTGATTTGTAACACAATTAAATAAATTTAAGATTAAGGAATGTTTCAGAATTTCTTATAGGGAACTTCTGATTCATTCCTTTGCTAATTTAGCAATGTCATACAAGAGGAGGTAAAAATGAGTGATAACCTTCTAAGCTTAAAACATGTTTCAAAAGAATACTCAGGAAACAGAGTATTGAAGGATATTAACATTGAACTAAAAAAGGGTGAAATCCATGCACTTATTGGTGAGAACGGAGCAGGAAAGTCTACTTTAATGAATATTCTTTTTGGTATGCCGGTAATTCACACAAGCGGGGGATATGAGGGTAAAATAGAAATAGAAGGTCATGAGGTAAATATAAAGAGCCCTCATGATGCCATGGCTTATGGAATTGGTATGGTGCATCAGGAATTTATGCTTATACCCGGCTTTGTCATAACGGAAAATATTAAGCTTGACCGTGAAATTACAAAAGCAAACTTGGTAAGTCCCATATTAGGAAAACGTCTTGAAACATTAGATGCCGTAAAAATGAATGAACCTTTTCAGGACGATCGCTTCTATTTGGCGCGCAAGAAAAATGCCC
>CAZTXR010000169.1:0-4575 GCA_964617605.1 uncultured Clostridia bacterium
TATCCAGCGGCGTTCATTATTCTCACTCTCCATATTTTTTAAGAAGAGTAAGAATCAACAGCCACGATCCTTTGGTAAAGGTATGCGAAGAATTGGATTACACCATATACCCGGAGGTAGGGCAGGATATGAAAACCTGTACCACAAAGGTTATAGAGTTCCCGCAAAAAGCACCTGTTGGAAAAACTAAATATGACATAACAGCAATTGAACAGTTAGAAAACTATAAATTGTTCATGGAAAACTATGTTGAGCACAATTGCTCCATTACAGTCCATGTAAGAGACCATGAGTGGGAACAGGTTGAAAATTGGGTATGGGAAAATTGGGATGATGTTGTTGCCTTATCCTTCTTATCCTTGGATGATAGTTTTTATCAGCTTATGCCTTATGAATCAATTACTGAAGAAGAATACAACAAGAAAATGAAAGAAATGAAGCCCTTTATTCCATCTCTTTTGAGCAAGTACGAAGTACAAGAAGAAGCATTGGATGTAGGAAGCGATGGCTGCGATACAGGTCTTTGCCCAATAAGATAATTATATAACATAAGCAGTCCCTGAGCTCCGTTATGGAATTTAGGGGCTGCTTTTTAGTTGACACACAAAAAAATATATTCCTTAAACCATAAATATGCTATAATAATTGTTATTAAAAACCATATTATGGTTTTAAAGATGGAAATTATTAAACTCTAAAAAAGGAATGGATATGAAAATGGAAGTTATAATTAAAAATAATTACCAAGAAGTAAGTCAATTGGCAGCAGATTATCTAATTAATACGGTTAAATCTAAAAGCAATGCAATTTTAGGTCTTCCAACAGGCTCGACACCGGTTGGAATGTATCAAGCAGTAATCAATCAATACAAGGACATTATTACATTTCAAAATGTACGAACATTTAATTTAGATGAATATGTAGGCTTAGATAAAACAAATATAAACAGCTACCGCTATTTTATGGATGAAAATTTGTTTTCTCATATAGACATAAAAGAAGAAAATATTCATATACCAAATGGTGTGGCAGATGATATGGAACGGGAATCCGTGGGCTATGAAAATTTATTAAAATCAACAGGTCAGATGGATATAATGTATCTTGGAATAGGTCATAACGGTCATATAGGCTTTAATGAGCCGGAAGACTTTTTTGAACCATATACTCATATAGTAAAGCTTACGGAAGATACCATAGAGGTTAATAAAAGGTTTTTTGATAATATAGAAGATGTTCCTAAAACTGCTATAACAATGGGTATTAAAACAATATTGTATGCAAAGAAAATAATACTATTGGCATCCGGCGAATCTAAGGCTGAAGCAATATTTAAAACAGTTAAAGGAAAAATTACCCCACAGGTTCCTGCTTCCATATTACAGCTTCATAATGATGTAACACTAATAATAGACAAAGATGCAGCAAAGTACTTATAGTTAACAAAAGCGACAAGGGGATGACAATCGTCCCCTGTGGACAATTGTCCGGTAAGAACCGCCCCCGATGGACAAAAGAAGGAAGATATGAGGATATTATTTAGAAATATTAAGTTAATAACCCCAGGTGAAGTTTTGTATGGATATGGGGCCGTGATTGATGATGGTAAAATTCAAAGCATAGAATTAGAACAGAATATAAATTTGGAATCGATAAATAAGGTTATTGATGGTAGTGGTCAATATTTGTCACCGGGGTTTATTGATATTCACAACCATGGCAATTCAGGCTATGATTTTATGGATACTACAGAAGAGGCAATTGAAAATATAAGCAAATATCATTTAATAAATGGTGTTACTTCATTTTTAGGCACAGTTATTACTCAATCCTATGAGAATATGATAAATGCAGCAAAAAATATAGCTGAATATAAAAATAATTATTACTCACAATTGTTAGGAATACATTTAGAGGGACCTTTTTTTTCAATAAATAAAAAAGGTGCCCAGCCGGAAGAATATATTAAAAAATCAGATATATCCTTCGTGAAAAAGGTGGTTGATGTATCCGGTAGCAAATTAAAGATGGTATCATTAGCACCTGAAAAAGAAGGAGCACTGGAGCTTATATCATATTTAAGAAATTCTAACATAACAGTTGCTATGGCTCATAGCAATGCAACATATGGGGAAGCAATAGAAGGTATAAACCACGGTGCAACAATAGCAACTCACTTATATAATGGAATGAGAAACTTCACTCATAGAGAGCCTGGGATTATTGGAGCAGCTTTAACTGATGACAGGGTTTTTTGCGAAATTATTTATGACAGAATACACTTACATGATGCTGCAGTAGAAATTGCTTTAAAAATGAAAACAAAGGATAGAATAATATTGGTTTCGGATGCTATGAGAGCAGCGGGCTTGAATGATGGAATTTACGAGCTTGGCGGACAAAAGGTTACAGTAAGGGAAGGGGCAGCTCGTTTAGAGGACGGAAATTTAGCAGGCTCCACTCTGAGCATAAGAACAGCTGTATATAATATGATTAAGTATTTAGATGTACCCATTTGCGATGCAGTTCGTATGGCAAGCCTTACGCCGGCAGAAGCAATTAATATAGACAACAAGAAAGGAAGCATAGATATAGGAAAAGATGCAGACCTTATTTTGTTTGATGATGAAATCAATATTAAGATGGTAGTAGTTGAGGGAAGCATTATTAACTGTTAAAATTATCTTGATAAAATACACTCCAAAATTATTAATTTTAGAGTGTATTTTTTATGTTAGACTCATACACAACTATAAACATATACATTCTGCTTTATGACAACAACCCCGTCCCCTTGTCATTATTACTCCTGATACAAAATAAATTATAAATTTATGTTAATATTAAAGCAAACGTGGTATAATAAAAGTAATAATTATCAGGAGTAAAAATGTTTAATATAGAGGAAGAACTAAAGAAACTGCCCGACAGCCCAGGCGTTTATCAGATGAAAAATGCTTTTGGGGAAATAATATATGTGGGCAAGGCTAAAAATTTAAAAAAAAGAGTCAGACAATATTTTCAATCTAAAAATCATATACCTAAAATTTTGGCTATGATAAAAAATATTTCTGAATTTGAATATATAATTGTAGACAATGAAGTTGAAGCATTAATTTTAGAAGCAAATTATATTAAAAAATACAGACCTAAATACAACACGCTATTAAGGGATGACAAACAATATCCATATATTAAAATATCTGTTCAAGAAAAATACCCAAGGATTTATAAGGTAAGAGAAGTTAAAAAAGACGGGGCAAAGTATTTTGGTCCTTATCCCAGCGCCTATGCTGTCAATGAGATAATTGATATTATAGGAAACTTATACAAGCTTAGAAAATGCTCCTTAAAGCTCGATGGCACAAAGAAATGTCAAAGACCCTGCATGTATTACCACATAAACAAGTGTATGGCACCCTGTATGGGAAACGTTGACATAAAGGAATACAAGGAAGAAGTTAATAAAGCAATTGCATTTTTGGCCGGCGGAGAAGAAGTGATTAAATCATTAAATGAAAAAATGATTAAAGCTTCTGAAAATACTGACTATGAAGAAGCAGCCAAGTACAGAGATCAAATTAAGGCCCTTGAAGTCATATCCGAAAAACAAAAAATTGTCAGGTCTGCAGATATCGATCAAGATATCATAGGCAGTGCTTTGGGTATAGAAGAAGCATGCATACAGATTTTCTTCATAAGAAACGGAAAAATTATTGGAAATGAACATTATTTGCTGACAAATATAGAAAATGAAACAAGGGAAGAAATAATAAGCTCATTTTTGACACAGTTTTATACAGGAACAGTATATGTACCTAAAGAAATATATATCGAAACTGAAATAGAAGACATGGAAGTTTTTGAGAAACTTTTGTCTGAGAAAAGAGGAAATAAGGTAAGTCTAAAGGTTCCTCTTAAAGGTGAAAAGAGTATGCTGATTAAGATGACAAAGAAAAATGCTCTTGATACATTGGAAAAAGGAAGTCAAAGAATAAAAAGAAATATTGATGAAAGTATGAAAGCGGTTGAAGAGCTTAAAATGCTTTTGTCTTTAAATGAAGTTCCTGCAAGAATTGAAGCATATGACATTTCAAATATTCAAGGTGTTGAATCAGTGGGCTCCATGGTTGTTTTCGAAAATGGAATGCCGAGCAAAAGCAATTACAGACGTTTTAGGATAAAGACTGTAGAGGGGCCAAATGATTATAAAAGTATGGAAGAAGTTTTGGAAAGAAGAATTAACAGAGGTTTGGGAGAAGACAAGTTAGGCTTTAACAAAATGCCTGATTTAATATTAATTGACGGAGGAAAGGGACAAACAAATATTGCGGAAGGGGTAATTAATAATTATGGTCTCAATATACCTGTTTGCGGTATGATTAAAGATGATAAGCACACCACAAGAGGCCTTATATATCAAAATAATGAAATAGAGCTTGGAAAAACTAATATAGTTTATCAATTAATTTACAGAATTCAAGAAGAAGCCCACAGGTTTGCAATTGATTACCACAGAAATTTAAGAGATAAAACATTGTTTAAATCAGAGCTTGACAATATTGAAAATATTG
>CAZTXR010000170.1:0-4571 GCA_964617605.1 uncultured Clostridia bacterium
GAAAAGAATCCATGAAAAGATTCTCAGAAGTAACAGTATGGGAATACGGTTAAAGACCGTTATAATGAAAGAGCGAAGCAGCTGCTTCATAAAAGAGTGGTACCGCGGTGCAAACACTGCCTCTTTATGAGCAGTTTTTTTTATGCTAATTTTGAATTACATCAGGAGCAGATAAAACTGCGCAGATCAACTGAACTTTGCCTCTTTTAACATTGCAGGAATATTCATGCACTTATTAATATGCATTGCAATCATTTAATTAATAATTAAAATCTAAAATCGGAGGAAGAGAAAATGGGAAAAGAAAAAGTAGTATTAGCATATTCAGGAGGATTGGACACATCTATAATAATCCCTTGGCTAAAAGAGAATTATGAGAATTTTGATATTATAGCTTGCTGTGTAAATGTAGGCCAGGATGATGATATGGATTTTGTGCAGAAAAAAGCACTGTCATCAGGTGCAAGCAAGGTATACATCGAAAATGTGGTAAATGAATTCGTTGAGGAATATGTTTATAAGGGAATTAAAGCTAATGCAGCATATGAAGGAAAGTATCTTTTAGGGACAGCTTATGCAAGACCCTTGATTGCAAAGAAGCTTGTAGAAGTTGCTCATAAGGAAGGGGCAAATTATATAGCCCACGGCTGCACAGGAAAAGGAAACGATCAGGTTCGTATTGAAACTGCAATAGCAGCATTAGACCCTACAATTAAAATTATTGCGCCTTGGCGTATTTGGGATATAACATCAAGAGAAGAGGCTATTGATTACGCAGAAACAAAAAATATAGATTTAAACGGAATAACAAAGGAAAAGATATATTCGCGCGACCAGAATATTCTTCATATAAGCCATGAAGGAGGAATGCTTGAAAATCCGGGCAATGAACCTGATTTTGACGAACTGCTCATAATGACCAACCCTGTTGAGAAGGCTCCCGATTTAGCTGAATACCTAGAGATTGAATTTGAAAAAGGGATACCGGTAAAATTAAACAGCAAGAAATTAAACGGAGAGCATATGCTTAAGGCCTTAAATAAAATTGGCGGTACCCATGGCATAGGTGTAATAGACCTTTTGGAAAACAGACTTGTGGGAATGAAATCAAGAGGCATATACGAAACACCGGGAGGAACAATTCTACTGGAAGCCCATAAATATCTTGAAAGCTTCGTATTGGAAAAAGATGAAGCTCATTTTAAAGATATGATAGGTCAAAAATATGCGGAGTTAGTATATAATGCTATGTGGTACAGCGGATTAAAAAATGCATTTGATGCATTTATTGATACAACTCAAAAAAGCGTAACGGGGAAAGTAAAACTTAAGCTTTATAAGGGTACAATAAAATTTGCGGGCATGACATCGGATAATGCATTATACAATGAATCAATTTCATCATTTAGCACGGGGGATTTATATGATCAGAAAGATGCGACAGGATTTATACATTTATATAGTCTTCCGTTTAAAATTCAAGCATTCAATGAAATGAACAAATATGATTCTTCGGAAGTAGTATACAGTTTTAAAGAATAATATATATTGTTCGGAAAAAAGGGGCGATCCGGCAGGATTGCTTCTTTTTCTTGTATTTCATCCTAATAATATGTTCCGCTTCGCCCTCCCGGGAGCAAACGAAGGCTCTCATCTTTTTATAAAATTCTCTTTTGTATTTATATAGCTTTGTGGTATACTGTTTAAGCTGATTAAGGAGGTTTTATTTTGAACGGAAATAATGGAAATAAACAAATAAATACAATGGTTGAGGGGAATCCTTTTAAGCTGATATTAGCATTTGCTTTGCCCATGCTTATAGGCAATGTTCTCCAACAATTATATAATATGGTTGACAGTATTGTAGTAGGAAATTATGTGGGTAAAATTGCATTAGCGGCAGTTGGAACAGGCTTTCCTATAATATTTTTGATGGCATCATTATTTATTGGAATAGGAATAGGGGCAACAATATTGATTTCACAGTATATTGGTGCTGGAGATATAGAAAATGTAAGAAAAACATCACAAACAATTTATACTGCAATGATAGTAAGTGCTATACCAATATCCGTGATAGGTATAGTTTTTTGCGAACCTATACTATTGCTGATAAATACACCGGCAGACGTAATGCCAATGGCAAAACAATATATGCTTATAATATTTGCAGGAATGACAGGAAGTTTTGGTTATAATATTAATACGGGAATATTGCAGGGATTTGGGGATAGCAAGTCATCACTTTTATTTCTTGCAATAGCAACTGTAATCAACATAGTTTTGGACTTATTGTTTGTGCTTGTATTTAATTGGGGTGTGCCGGGTGTAGCGATTGCAACCGTCATTGCTCAAACATGTTCTTGGGCCTTCGGAATTGTTTATATGAAAAGGAAATATGAGGTTTTGAATTTTAAAATAACAAGCTTCTATTTTGACAAGGAGATATTTAAAAAAATACTTAAGTTGGGCCTGCCTACGGGAATACAGCAGGCTTTGTTTTCGGTAGGTATCATGAGCCTGCAATCATTGGTTAACAGCTATGGCTCTGATTTTATGGCTGGATTTAATGCGGCAAATAAAATAGATACATTTGCCTTTATGCCTATTCAAAGCTTTGCAAACGCAGTAACAACATTTACAGGTCAAAACATAGGTGCCGGCAGATTGGACAGGGTACATCAGGGTACGGTTGCGGCAATTGTAATGTCCCTTGCTATATGTGTGCTTGCCTTGATAATTATACCTCTTGGACCCTTTATACTTAAAATGTTTAATTCAGATCCTGCGGTTATAGATGCGGGAATGATATATTTATCTAATGTAATGCCCTTATTTATAATTCTTTCCATTGTATTTACATTAAATGCCGTAATAAGAGGAGCGGGGGAGTCCATAATTCCCATGATTGGTTCCCTGGCATCTATCTGGATGGGAAGAATTCCAGCTGCATACTATATAGCAGCAAATATAGGTAAGGAATACTTATTTTACAGCTATGGAGTAGGATGGGTTTTGTGGTTATTAATTTCGGGGCCCTATTATTTATCCGGCAAGTGGAAGAAAAAATCACAACAATTATTGCACGAATAGTACAAGTGCATCTCTTGTCTCACAACCACTAAAAAGGAGCAGGCTAAGGCCTGCTCCTCTTTCAGATTTAAATTCTATCTAAAACCCTTTTAATAATTGCTGGTGACATTCTGCACTTTTCTTCCGATACAGCACACACGGCAAACCTCAATCCTTTTTTAAGAGAAACAACGAATAAATTTTCCTTAATCAGTTCATCAGATGCTTTTTTGGCATTATTGCATGGTATACTGACAAAAAATCCGTCTCTGTAAGGCAATATTTCCAAGCCTGCCTCCTTTGCACCTTCCACAAAGGCATCAGCCCTTCTTCTCAGCATTGTTTTTGTTTCATTTACTTCTTTTTCATAAGCTTTGGTTTTCTCAGGGTCTTTTGCTATGCGAGTCATAACTTCCATGGCAGCTCTTGTACCGTTGGACCAATTTGCTCTGTTTGAATGCATGCATGAATAATAAAATTCTTCGGCTACATCTTCATCAGAAGATATTCCTATTGCCGCACCTGAACGCATACCGTACATGGTGTAGCCTTTTGACATGCTGTGGGCTGCAATTATTAAGATATTTTTTGGCAAATCAGTAAATTTAGCAAAAAACTTTCTTCTTTCATCTCCAACCCCGGCATAATCTATGTAAGCACAGTCAACAATTATTATAATTTTATTTTCCGGATCCTTTGCATTTTCTTTTGCAATATTTAAAACTTCATCCCATTCTTCATCAGAAAGGCTGTATCCGGTAGGATTATTTGCAGGTGTATTTATGACGGTAACAAGTCTCTTTTGCTTATGCAGCAACTCCTCAAATTTTTCCTTAAATGATTCAAGGTTAAATTCATTTTTGCTGTTAAATAACTCGTAATTAGTAACTGTTCTGCCGTATTCTTCGGAAATAGTCACATAAGGGCTCCAGTACCAGTCACTGACAAGTATTGAATCACCGGGATTTGTATAGTTAAATATGCCGTGTCTTACAGAGCCCGTGCCACCGGGGGTAGCAACCGCTCTTATATGTGCATTGGGTTTATATTTGCCAAAGCATACATTTTGAACTGCTTCCAGGTAATCGGGTTGGCCTGCTACTTGTGCATAAGCTGCAATTGCTGCATTTGGCATTGTTTTTAATTCTTGATATACTGTATTTAAGCAAATAAGATTACCATTGTCGTCAACCAAGGCACCAAGGGTAGAATCAATCACATTTTCTTTTCCGTACTTGTCTATTGCTTCTTTTGCCTTTGCTGCCAATCCAAAAATTGCATCATTAACCTTTGGCCATTTCGCATGATCTGCAACCATATTAAATATCATTACATCACCTCGTTATTTTTTTTAATTTTATCATCTTAAAAATTATAAGTCAATACGAATTAATATCCTGAAAAATTTTGGGTATCCTATTAGTACGGGGACCTTCCTTAGATGAGATTCCGCACTGTGTTCATAATGACACTAATATTTATTTCATTAAATAATTAAT
>CAZTXR010000171.1:0-4561 GCA_964617605.1 uncultured Clostridia bacterium
TGCATATACTTCTATATCTCCTGTAGCCATTTCAGAATTTTTAGATTGTCTTTCAAGAACCTTTCCTTTTATTGCAATAACAAATTCACTTCTTAAACTTTCAGCTTTTTCAAATGCTTCCTTATTCACATCCGTATCAAAGACAATTTGAATTAAGCCGGTTATATCTCTTAAGTCAGCAAAAATAAGCCCTCCTAAGCTTCTTCTTTTTTGCACCCAGCCCATAAGCACAACCTCTTTGCCTATGTCATTAATGTTTAATTCTCCGCACATATTTGTTCTTCTTAATGCTCCCATTGTTTCCATAGCTACCTCCATTGTATAATTGGGGACATTCCTCCCCTTCCTTAATTCCTGCAAAGACTCACCTAAGTACGGGGACATTCTTTCATGGACTGACCCCAAAGAATCACTACCCATGAAGGTGTGTCGCCCTTCCTATTAAGAGGTGTGTCCCCGTACCTATTAACAAAAATAAACTCGTCCCCTGACTTAGGGACGAGTATAACCCGCGTTGCCACCCTATTTGGACTAAAAAGTCCCTCTCAATTAATGTTACTTGTGCTTTATTGAGGTGTCTTCGCCATTAGTTGATAACAGGCTCCCATCATCCCTGTCTTGCTTTAATCATTGCTATATGACTACTCTTCCTCAGCAGTTTATTTACAATTAAACTACCACACCATTTTTACTTTGTCAACACAAAAATTGAATTTTTCCTGCCTTGTGACAGGGTGCGACAGGGGGACGGGGTTGCTGTCATATGACAGCAACCCCGTCCCCCTGTCATGTCCCTGGAGTTCTTACTGAGTTAGTGTTAAGTCATCCAATGTTTTGAATGTGTAGCCTAATTCCTTCCACTTTGTTAAGAGCTCATCCAATATTTGCCCATTTGTATTAGAGGTGCTGTGTAACAGTACTACTGCCCCAGGATGGATGCGGGGAATCAGTTTGCTGAATGCATGTTCCTTTGTAGGTTGTTTGTCTTTGTACCAATCAACATAAGCCAGGCTCCAGAAAATTGTTTTGTAACCTAATTCATCTGCCATCTTTAAATTATTTTCATTGAATTTCCCCTGAGGAGGTCTGTAATATTTGGGCATATCTGCTCCTGTTATTTCCTTATATAATTCTTCTAAAGATATGAGCTCCTTATTAAATGATTCCTTGTCTGAAATCAATGACATGTCAGGATGATGAAATGTGTGATTCCCCACTATGTGACCCTCTTCAACCATCCTCCTCACCAGTTCAGGCTCATTTTCCAAATAATGTCCCACTAAAAAAAATGCTGCTTTTACATCATGGTTTTTTAATGTATTAAGAATCTTTTCTGTATTCCCGTTTTCAAACCCTGCATCAAATGTAAGATAAATATATTTTTCATCCGGTTCCCCTACATAATATGCATTGTATTTTTTTAAATAATCTATTCCCGCATTGCCTGTGGGTGCTCTTCCTTCTTCATTGAATTTAAGGCCCCAATTAGATATATTTGCTGAAACGGTTACGGAAAAATTCTTAGAAATATTGTATATTAGCAAAACCAACAGCACCAATAACACTATTATTATAATCATAAACTTTTTTTTGCTCATATGTATAATCATCTATCTCACCCCTTTATTTATTTATATATATAAAGAGGCTTAATATGACCTTTGCTTTAAATATTTCATAAACTTTATTTCATAAAAAAAACATTATAAAAATACAAACTTATTTTGAATGAGCCTTGTATAAATATTATCAATGAACCTTGCTGTATAAATATTCCAATAAGCATTGTTTGACAAAGTCATGCAAATCTAATATAATTTATTTTATATTATTTTTTAGGAGGTAAAGGTTTTTATGTTGGAGCATATTATTAATATTATCGTACCTAATATAGCTCATGTTTTAGAAATAATAGGTGTATTCATTGTATCTTATTCAGCTGTAAAGGCATTTTACAAATATGCTATACGTTCCTTCAGGTTTGATGACGAAACTATAAAAATTGAATTATCGCAGGGTTTGGCAATGGCCTTGGAATTTAAATTAGCTGCGGAAATATTAAAAACCTTGGTTATCAGAACTATCGAAGAATTAATAATCCTTGCGTCAATCGTAATTCTCAGAGCTGCCTTAACTTTTATTATTCACTGGGAGATATCATCGGCATCAAAGCATTGAAATAAAATATAAAGGGAAATGGGAAATCACCAAGAGAAGTTAACCCCTATAACTTTCACGGTGATTTTTTTATTATATTCAATTTCTATCTACTAATATTTATAAGCACTTATAGTTTATTCTTTTCATATTTGTACATAATAAATTGTAGACAAAAGCTGGGTAAAATGAATTTTAAACAGGTATTATATTGATATAAGTTTCACTATAATTGCAATTTAAAAAAAATAAAAAAATCTTATTTTGCGTAATATTTATGCTTGCATTTAAAAAAATGTAGGCGTATAATCATATTCGTTATTTATTTTTAGAAAAGGGGTGATTCATTGAAGGACATTATAAATCAAATAATAGAAGTTGATAAAATTTCCTGTGAAACTCAGGAAAAAAAACAATCAGAATTATCGGAGATAAGGCAAGCCTACGAAGAAGCAATCAATATTTATAAGAAAGAAAAATTAAATGATGCTAAACAAAGCGCCATGTCCATTGCAGAAAAAATGGAATCTGTGCTAAATAAGGAAAAGGAAAAGCAAGAAGCTGCAATAAACAAGATTTCTGAAGAAATAGACAAAAGTTATAAAAATACAGAAAAGGTGCTTATTGAAAAATTGTTAAACGAGCTTTTTATAATGGAGGGATAGTATGAGAGGCCCTTACGATACTCATTATGCGGTAAAAACAAAAATTACAGCTAAAAAAGGACGTATTTTAAAAAAATTTGAGTGGAATAAAATTTTAGACTTTACTACAGTTGAACAATTAACTGATTATCTAAAAAAAAGCGAACCTTTTCAAGATGTTTTAAAAGACGTAAAAAATAATATTCGAAGGGACAATTTAGAAACTATTTTAGGAAGATATAAAACTTTGGAAATCGAAAAGTTGCTTCATTATTATTCAGGTGCCTATAAGGAATTTATTAAATCTTTATTGACTGAAGCAGACTTAATTGATATAAGTTTAATTCTTAGAAAGATTGCAAGGAATGAAAGCTTAGATGATATAAGTGATAGATTTATACATTCTAAAAAGTTTACAATTATTCCTTATAATAAACTATTATCTTCAAAAAATATAGGCCAGTTTATAGAAAATTTAAAAGGAACACCTTATTATAACGATTTAAGGGGTTTGACCGATGAAGACGCTATAAACCGTGATTTCCATATTGAAATGAAATTATATGTATCTTCCTATAAATCTCAATTGGAAAAAGCTGATAAATTGTTTAAAGATGATAAAAATGCTGTTAAAGATATTATTGGCACTAAAATTGATATCTTAAATATTCTTTGGATATATCGCGCTAAAAATTACTATCATATCACACCTGCAGAAATGCTGAATTATAGCTTGGAAGGCGGTAAAAAACTGAATTTCGATAAGCTGAAAAATCTATGTTTTGATGAAAATGCAGAAGATCTCAATGTAATGATAAGTGAAGTTTTTGATGATAAGTTTAGAGACGATCTGAGCCATATAGATATAAGTTTAGCAATGAATTATTTCATGAATAACTATCTTAATAAAAATGAATTTGAAAATTTAGGTTTAACATTATCATATGTTTATATGCTGGATATTGTAATAAACAACCTAACCACAATTACTGAGGGAATAAAATACCACCTCCCAAAGGATGATTTAAAGAATTATTTAGTATATAAATAGGAAAGGAGATTTATATGGCTATAGAAAAAATGGCTCTGTTAAAGGTTATTGGAACATTGCAGCAGGTTGAACCAATAATTAAGGAACTGATACTGTATGAAAATGTAAGTATAAATACAGAGTCAGACCATTACAGCAACAGTTATTTAATACATCAATATGAAGCCGAAATAAAAGGGACTTCTGAAAATAACATAAAAGATTATTTTGAGATGGAATCAGAATGCAAAGATGCTATTTCATCAGTTGAAGGAATATCTAAAGATTTAGATATTGGATTAAATTTAAATAAAGATTTAATAGGTACTAACGATATCTCTTATGAACAAGCCCTTGAAATGTTAAATAATTATAAATCCAATAATGCAAAAATAGCTGATGATATTAAAAGCAAAAAAGAAGAAAGAACAAATTTGCTGGATTATAAAAAAAGAATTGACGGTATTTTTGATAATGCTATAGAGCTTAATAAATTAGCGGATTTGAAGTTCTTTGATTATGAAATGGGCATATTGACAAATGAAAACAGAATAAAATTAAAAAAAAGCTACGAAAGATTAACCGGCATAATAATTAGGATAGGAGTAGTTAAGGCAACCGTTGAAAATTTATATCTGATTATATATCCTAGCCAATTAAAAGAAGAGACAGCCAACTTTTTAAAGTCCTTAAATTGGAGAAAGTTTTTTCTGCCGGAAAAATATACAGG
>CAZTXR010000172.1:0-4513 GCA_964617605.1 uncultured Clostridia bacterium
TTTTTAAATAAAGAACAATGGTTTTCACCTTCAATTGAATATCTTCATCATATAGCTGAGATTCTAATAAAAAAATTAAGTCAGCTGCCGGAAATCGAATTAACAAGAGACATGGTGGAGGTTGAACTCACAGAGGACGAACTTTATCAATTAAAAGATGAGATACCCTTTGTAATAGGGATGGAATATGTTGATGATGATTGGTTATTAAGTTTATGGGATTCACTTTTAAAGGTTTTTAAATCTGAAATAAAAGATTATGACGGAACTGTTGCCAGATATTTTGCAGATAATAATTCTAATATAAATGTAGTGGGAAGAGTGTTTTTTCATTTGGTTGAAAATAAAACGGATGAATACCCATTTGCATTTATGGCTACATACTCAACAAAGACGGTAAAAAGTAAACGAGCTGTGCATACACCCCTCAAAAATGCCTTATCAGAATTCAAAGGTGATGAAAGGAAATTAATATCATTGATTTCAACAGTTATTAAAGCAGCTGATAAAAGTTCATTTATAACAGGACTTCTTGAAAGCGGAGAGTTATTTTCGCCTTTAAAACTAACTATCGAAGAAGCATACATAGTTTTAAAGGAAATTGAAATTTATGAAGAAGCGGGAATAATGTGCCGAGTGCCTAACTGGTGGCGTAAAAAAAGCAATTCCATAAGTATTTCAGTAAAAGTCGGAGAAAAGGAACCTTCCAAGGTTGGATTGTCATCAATTATAGATTTTTCACCTTCACTTATATTAGGTGGCGAAGAAATAACACAAAGAGAATTGAAAGAATTTCTGAAAATGGCGGAAGGTCTAATTCAATATAAGGGTAAATGGATTGAAATCAACAAAGAAAAGTTAGAAGCTGCACTTGAGGCTTTTGAAAGGGTTAAAGACTATGCATTTGATGAAGAATTAACCCTTGGAGATGCAATGAGATTAGAATTAAATATGGGTAAAGAGCTAAGTTTAACAACAGATGATGTGGAAGTATCAGTATCTAACGGACAGTGGCTTAAAAAGCTAAAATCAGACATGCTTAATCCCGAGCCAAGCCGGAATTTAGGTATTGTACCATCATTTCAAGCAGATTTAAGAAAATATCAGGAAAAAGGTTATTACTGGCTTAATCGCATGTGGCAGTATGGATTTGGTGTTTGTTTGGCAGACGATATGGGTTTAGGCAAGACAGTTCAAATGATTGCTTTTTTAGAAAACAAAAGGGTTAATAATGGCGGATGTGCTTTACTTATACTTCCTGCATCCCTTATAGGAAACTGGCAAAGAGAAATTGAAAAATTTGCCCCGCAAATGCCCTATCAGATACTTCATAAAAGCGATTTAAAAGGCACAGAAGCCATAAAGATTAGGGATGGGGAGTTTTTATATATCACTACTTATGGTATGGCTTTAAGACTTCAAGAATTAGCAGAAAAGAAGTGGGATTATTTAATTTTAGATGAGGCACAAGCAATTAAAAATCCGGGGTCTAAACAAACAAAGGCAATTAAAGCAATTCCTGCGAAGATGCGTATAGCAATGACCGGGACACCGATAGAAAACCGTTTAAGCGATTTGTGGTCACTTTTTGATTTTCTTAATCAAGGGCTTTTAGGTAATGTTAAAGAATTTACCGGTTTTACAAAAGAACTTAAAGATAATCCTGCCGGGTATTCAAAGCTTCGAAAAATGATTCAGCCATTTATGTTAAGAAGATTAAAAACCGATAAAACCATCATATCAGATTTACCTGATAAGATGGAAATGAATGAATATACCGATTTATCCAAAAAACAAATTGCTTTATACAAACAACTTATAAAACAGATTGAAGAAAAACTGATTGAAGCAGAAGGAATTGAGCGTAAGGGACTTGTTTTAGCCAGTATCATGAAATTTAAACAGATTTGTAATCATCCGGATCAATATTTGGGAAGAGAAGAATATAAGGCTGAGCAAAGCGGTAAATTTGAAAAATTAAGAGAAATATGTGAAACAATATATGAAAAAAGAGAAAAAGTTATTGTTTTCACTCAATTTAAAGAACTGACAGAGCCTTTATCGGATTTTTTAAAGGATATTTTTAATAGAGAAGGCTTTGTGCTTCATGGCGGTACACCTGTAAAAAAACGAAATGAAATGGTAAAAGAATTTAACAGTGAAAAGTATGTACCATATATGGTTTTATCATTAAAGGCAGGAGGAGTGGGTCTTAATTTGACTTCTGCTAATCATGTAGTTCATTTTGACAGATGGTGGAATCCGGCAGTTGAAAATCAAGCTACAGACAGGGCTTTTCGTATAGGCCAAACTAAAAATGTTATAGTACACAAATTTGTAACAAAAGGAACAATTGAAGAAAAGATTGACTCCATTATTGCAGAAAAACAGAAATTATCAAAAGATTTATTGTCTTCAGCAGGCGAGCAGTGGATAACGGAGTACAATAATGAAGAACTGATGAAGATGTTTGCATTAGGCGGTGATATATAATGGGTAGAGGATTTCCTAAATATGAATCAGCAGAAGAAAAAAGGGAAAAAGCAAATAAATCTCTTACAAAGTTAAAGAAAAAGAATTCTGATATTGAACCTGTTATAATAGAAGGAAGGACCTTGGCTAAAAGTTGGTGGGGCAAGGCTTGGAATTTAAACCTTGAAAGCTATGCAGATTATGAAAATAGAATATCCAGAGGAAAAAGTTATGTAAGAAGCAATATGGTATTGGATTTAAAAATAACTAAGGGAAAAGTGATGGCTAAGGTTCAAGGCAGCAGGTCTAAACCCTATGATGTAGAAGTTTCTATTGATTCTTTAAAAAAAGATAAATGGGAACATATTATTGATTTATGCAATAATCGTATTGATTCCTTAGAACAATTGATTGAAGGAAAGTTTCCTAAAGAATTAGAGATTTTGTTTAAAGAACAAAAATATGGTTTATTTCCATCACCTAAAGAAATTCATTTTGATTGCAGCTGTCCTGATTGGGCCAGCATGTGCAAGCATGTTGCGGCTGTTTTATACGGGATAGGTTCAAGGTTTGATTTAAATCCCATGTTGTTTTTCGAGCTTAGGGATATAGACAGCAAAGAGCTTATCAGAAAATCAGTTGAGCAAAAATTAGACAGTATGCTGAAAAATGCGGGCAAGAAAAGCAAACGAGAAATAGATGAAAAGGATATATCAGAAATATTCGGTCTGTAATACAGTTATATCTTCCAACATTTTGTATGGCTTCAAGTTTCTTATATTACAATGATATATCTTCCTGTATATCCTATTTATAAATATTGATGTTTATCCATATTAGATATATGATATTAATAAATTCAGATATGTAGGGGGAAACATTATAATGAAAAAATTATTAGCTTTAACATTAGTATTTATGATTGTCTTATCAATGAGTACAGCTTCAGCTAAAGTTCAAAATACCAATGCAGAGGTAACAATTACAAATAATGAAACAGAAGAAAACACAAATGAAGCAATTATAAATAATGATAAGAATGTTGAAACAACTACAGTGGAAAAAAAACAATACACTATAAGTGAAGCACCGGGACCTATAATTGAAGAAAAAGAAATAGAAAAAGCAATTGACCCAAATAAGCCCATGATAGCTATAACTTATGATGACGGACCATCTAAGTATACACCTGAAATATTGGATATTTTGAAAGAAAATAATTCTGTTGCCACATTCTTTGTATTGGGACAAAGCGTATATCGCAATGTTGAATCATTAAACAGAATGATTGCAGAGGGCAATCAAATAGGCAATCATACCTATAACCATAAAAATATTACAACAATAAGCGACGAAGAACTATATAAACAAGTTCAAGGAACCGATGATTTGTTATATATTTACACGGGTTACAGACCGACAGTAATGAGACCGCCATATGGCTCAACAAACGAACATGTTAATAAACAGATATCAAAACCGCTTATCCATTGGTCAATAGATACAAGGGACTGGGAAAATAGAAATGTTGAAATGATTACTAAATCAATTCTTGAATATGTTAAAGACGGAGATATAGTTTTGATGCATGATTTATATGGCAGCACTGTAGAAGCATCTAAAATTGTAATTCCTGAATTGGTTAACAGGGGGTATCAATTGGTAACCATAGATGAATTGGTTGAATCAAGGGGACTAACCCTATCAGCAGGAGAGAAATACTACAATATGTATAAATAACTTTTATAACAGTATTCGAAAAGGGAATATCGAATACTGTTTTTTTATTCGCTTATAATAGTAATCCACCGTTCTCCTGGAAGGACCTACCATGCAATTAAAAGGAAGAAGCAGAAGTCTTGGAAAAAGAGTATTTAGAAATACTTAACAAGTTAAATAAAATGAAGAGTGCAAAATAAAATATAGATTGACACATAATACTATGCAATGTATAATATACTCAAACACAAAGTATAAGGAGGTAATATGGATATTCAATTAAAGAAAGGTCTTCTTGAAAACTGCGTATTGGCTGTACTAA
>CAZTXR010000173.1:0-4496 GCA_964617605.1 uncultured Clostridia bacterium
AGCTCAATAATAAACACAATACTTTTTTCATAAACTTCTCCTCATTATTATAAAATTTCTATGATTATAACACCAAATTCATTTTTTTGCAAGAATATTTTCCGCATAATGTCAACATCCATCCGTTATATACAAACACATAAATTAAAATGTATCTAAAGTAAACATAAAAAAAGAATGGACAAAACCTTTCATTTCTGCTCAGTATGACAAGATAAGAATCTCATAAGTCAACCCGCCAATATAGTATATTAGCGGGTTGTATATTTTATTCTTTATTGAATTTTGAAGTTAACTTTAATACTCGTTCTTTTAATGTGCTTTTTTCTTCCTTTTTGGAAAGAGCTGAATCAATAATATCAGACAGTTCAATCATTTCAGCTTCCTTCATTCCTCTTGTTGTAACAGCAGGAGTTCCTATTCTTAAACCGCTTGTAACAAAGGGGCTTTGAGTGTCAAAGGGGATTGTGTTTTTATTTGTCGTAATATGTATTTCATCAAGCATCTTTTCAGCTTCCTTGCCGGTCAAATTCTTGTTTCTTACATCAACTAACATAAGGTGATTGTCAGTACCGCCTGAAACTATTCTAAATCCTTTGTTCGTCAATTCTTCAGATAAAGTTTTGGCATTTTTCAAGACTTGCTGCTGATATAATATAAAGTCATCCTCTAACACCTCTTTAAAGCAAGCAGCCTTAGCGGCAATAACATGCATCAAAGGCCCCCCCTGTGTTCCCGGGAATATTGCCTTGTCTATTTTTTGTGCAAATTCTTGCTTGCACAATATCATTCCGCCTCTTGGACCTCTTAGGGTTTTGTGAGTGGTAGTAGTAACAAAGTCTGCATATTCCACCGGGTTAGGATGAAGCCCTGCAGCAACCAACCCTGCAATATGAGCCATATCCACCATAAAGTAGGCACCTGCTTCATCAGCTATTTCTCTAAAAATATTGAAGTTAATAATTCTTGGATAAGCACTGGCTCCGGCAACAATAATTTTAGGCCTTTCTTTTTTTGCAAGATCCCTTACCTGATCGTAATCAATTCTTTCAGTTTCCTTGTTAACACCATAAAAGACAACATTAAAATAGGAACCTGACATATTTACCGGACTTCCATGGGTCAGATGACCGCCATGGGATAAATCCATGCCCAATATTTTATCTCCGGGTTTTAAAACGGCAAAGTATACTCCGAAGTTTGCATTTGAGCCTGAATGGGGCTGTACATTAGCATGATCTGCACCAAATATCATTTTGGCCCTGTCTCTTGCAAGGTTTTCAACCTTATCAACAAATTCGCATCCGCCATAATATCTTTTGCCGGGATAACCTTCTGCATATTTATTTGTCAAATGGCTGCCCATTGCCTGCAAAACTGTTTCAGACACAAAGTTCTCCGATGCTATTAATTCTATATTAATGTTTTGCCTTTCTTTTTCTTCCATCATGTATTGATAGAGTTCATGATCATTTTTTATTATTAAATCAAAGTTCATATTAGCTCCTTAAAGGTATATTTTTGGAAGTCTTCTCACTGCTAAATTTGTTAGAACTTCATACGATATTGTTCCTCTCATATTTGCCACATCTTCAGCTGTCATAGCCTCATCTGTACCATCACCGTAAAGAATTGCCACATCCCCAATTTGCGGATTTTCCACATTGGATAAATCAATCATAAATTGATCCATGCATATTTTACCGAGTATCGGGCACTTAACTCCTTTTACAACCACGTAAGCTCTGTTTGATAACAACCTGCTGTAGCCGTCTGCATATCCTAAGGGAATAGTACCTACTGTCACAGGTTTATCAGCACGGTACAAATGCCCGTATCCCACCCCTTCGCCGGCATCAATTGTTTTTACATTTGCAACCTTTGCTTTGAGTGTAACGCATATTTTAAATTTGTATTTTTCAGTATCTACTTCAGAAGAAGGATAAAATCCCGATAATATAATGCCCGGTCTTACCATATCAAAATAATATTCAGGCATTTCTATTATAGTGGCGCTGTTTGCAATATGCTTTACAGGTATTTTCACATTTCTGTCATTAAGCATATCCATAAATTTTATAAACCTTCCCGCCTGCATATGAGCAGTCGTTTTGTCTTTTTCATCAGCCTTGGCGTGATGGGAATAAGCACCGACAATCTCTACATTTTCTAATTTGGCGATAGCTGCAACCTTGTCTGCGTTTTCTTCTGTTGGCAGAAACCCTAATCTGTTCATTCCCGTTTCAACTTTTATATGAATTTTTGCTTTCTTTTTTAATTCTTTTGCTGCCTCATTTAGTTTAAGAGCATGGTCATAATTGTAGATTGTCAGAGTAATATTATTTTCTATTGCATCTTCGTAAAATTCTTCTGATGTATAACCAAGTACCAAGATGTCTTTATCTTTTATTACTTCTCTTATCTCAAAAGCTTCCCCGATTACAGCAACAGCAAACATATCTGCGCCATTTTCAAGATACATCTTAGATAATTCCAATGATCCCATTCCATAGCTGTCCGCTTTTACTACCGCACATATTTTTATGTCAGGGCCTACTGCTCGCCTTACCTCCAAAAAATTGTGAATAGCCTTTTCCCTATTTACTTCGACCCAGGCAGGTCTTAGCTTTCCGCTCATTAATTATTTCCTCCTATAATGGTATGGGGATGCACCTCTATGAGGTAAAGTTTTTGATAGCAGGATAAGAGGAATATCCCCTAACTTTTATTAATAATTAAATTATAGCAAATCATTGTTATTTAATCAATGATTTGAAAAAATTTTGTATTATTATATTTACTTTTTTCAAGATATTTATTAATATAAGTAGTATTGAAATTAAAGGAGCAATTATGAGTGTTTTAAATGTAAAAAGTGTAACCCACGGCTTCGGTGCCCGTGCCATCTTAGAAAATGTTTCATTCAGGTTGCTAAAGGGAGAGCACGTAGCATTGGTTGGGGCAAACGGTGAAGGAAAATCGACATTTTTAAATATAATAACCGGAAAACTAATGCCGGATGAAGGAAATATAGAATGGTCAAAAAGGGTATCTGTGGGATATTTAGACCAACATTCTTCTTTGAAGCCGGGTACGACAATAAGAGATAATCTGCGCCTTGCATTTGATGAATTGTTTAACATGGAACAAGAGATGCTTAAAATTTATGAAAATATGGCAGATGCAAGCGAGGAAGCAGCAAACAACATGATGGAGGATGCGGCTGATATACAAACTATTTTAGACAGCAGCGGATTCTATATTATAGATTCTAAAATTGAAGAAATAGCAAACGGCTTAGGATTAGGGGATATAGGCCTTGACAAAAATGTTGAAGAGTTAAGCGGAGGACAGAGAACCAAAGTTCTATTGACAAAACTTTTACTGCAAAACCCTACAATTCTCCTTCTTGATGAGCCTACAAACTATCTTGATGACAATCATATCAGGTGGCTCACAAGCTATCTTCAAAATTATGAAAATTCCTTCATACTGATTTCCCATGACATTCCGTTTATAAATGAAGTATGCAACATAATTTATCATGTAGAAAACTGCGCATTGACAAGGTATGTCGGTAATTATGAGGAATTTAGACGCATATACGAATTAAACAAGCAAAAGGAAGAAAGAGAATACGGCAAACAGCAAAAAGAAATTGAGAAACTTGAGGATTTCATAGCAAGAAATAAAGCGCGGGTGGCAACTCGGGGCATGGCAAACAGCCGCATGAAGCAGTTAGAAAAGATGGATATTTTAGAAAGACCCAGGGATAAGCCCAAGCCTACTTTTAAGTTTAAGGAAACTAAAGCACCAAGCCGATTTTTGATTGATGCAAAAGATTTAGTAATCGGTTATGATCACCCACTGACAAATCCCATGAATTTTCAAATAGAAAGAAATAAAAAGATTGCGCTGACAGGGGTTAATGGCCTTGGAAAATCAACACTTTTGAAAACTATCCTTGGTATGATACCTCCTATATCCGGTGAAATAATATTTGGCGAAAATGTTATATACGGTTATTTTGAGCAGGAAGATTCAAGAAACAATACAAATACAGCTCTTGATGAGATATGGAATGAATATCCTTCGCTGACAAATCACGAGGTGAGATTAGAATTGGCTCGCTGCGGATTAACCAGGGATAATATTACAAGCATGATGAAGGTTTTATCCGGAGGCGAAAATGCAAAGGTAAGACTTTGTAAAATATTGCTGAAGGAATTAAATTTTTTGGTGTTGGATGAGCCTACAAATCATTTGGACCCCGAAGCAAAGGATGAGCTTGAAAAGGCCCTCTCCGAGTTTAAAGGAACAATACTTTTGGTAAGCCATGAGCCCTATTTTTATGACAGCTTTATAACTGATGTGTGGAATATAGAAAACTTTACTAGGAAGATAATTTAGGAAGGGGGACACACCTTCATGGTTAGAAAGCCTGTGAAGCAAGTCCATGAAGGAATGTCCCCGTAGTTGTCGGGGGACACACCTTC
>CAZTXR010000174.1:0-4459 GCA_964617605.1 uncultured Clostridia bacterium
CAATTTTGCTGCATTTATTTATAACAATATCAGGCGCTCCCTTTGTAAAGGAACCACCTTTCCCTTCAATGTAATTAGAATGAAATGTTGTCATCATTTTTCTTGCAGAATCAAATGGGAGCTCTGAAATTCTTGGATAAATCATATTGAGCTGCTCAGAGCTTTGTCCCAACTTGCCTGCAAAAGCAACAATAGCTCCTTCAGTTGGATCCCCAATGATTTTATAGGCTCCTGTTGAATTATCAAGTTTTGCATCATTTGACAAAGTGCCTATGGATATTAAATTTCTTAAATTGGGAAGAGAATTTATGCCTACATACCTGCCCTTAAATTTTACATCCCCCTTTGGTTCATATCCGATACCCTCTACATCCAAAATTTTATCATCCACATATGCTTTTACAACAGTCATCTCATTTTGAGTCAAAGTACCTGTCTTATCTGAGCATATAATAGATGTAGCTCCCAACGTTTCAACTGCCAAAAGTTTTTTAACTATAGCATTTTTCCCTGCCATTCTGTTCATTCCGATAGACAAAACAATTGTGACAATTGCCGGCAGGCCTTCAGGAATTGCGGCAACGGCAAGACTTATAGATGTTAAAAGCATGTTGAGGGCTTGTCTTTTTTGAAGCATGCCAAGGGCAAATACTGCAATGCAAATAAAAATTGTAAGAGTTCCCAGAACTTTACCCAACTGATTTAATTTTATTTGCAGGGGTGTTTCATCATCATCATAAGACTGTATTTTAACAGCTATATTACCTATTTCGGTATTGTGGCCTGTAGCAGTCACTAGGCCCCTGCCTCTGCCATAAGTTACAATTGTGCTTGAGAAGCCCATATTGTGCCTGTCACCGATTCCTACAGATCCTAATATTTTTGCTTTTGCATCCTTTTCAACAGGAAGGGACTCGCCTGTTAGTGACGCTTCCTCAACTTTTAAATTTGATGTCTCAAAAAATCGCAAATCGGCAGGGATAATATCCCCAGCCTCCAAGACCACCAGATCTCCCGGCACAATTTCCGCCGCAGGTATTATACTTAAATTACCATCCCTAATGACTTTAGCATTAGGGGCACTTAGCTTTTGCAGAGCTTCTACCGACTTTTCAGCCTTGCCCTCCTGATAAATACCAAGGGCAGCATTTATAACCACTATTGACAAAATAATTATGGCATCTTCTTTCTCACCGACGAATGCAGAAATACCTGCCGCAAGAAGCAAAATAATAATTAAAAAATCTGCAAATTGAGCTATAAATTTAGACAAGAAACTTTTTTTAGCCTGAATCATAAGTTCATTTGTACCGTACTCTTCAATTCTTCTTTTTGCTTCTTTCTCACTTAGACCTACACTTAAATCCGTGCTTAGTTCCTTTAATATTTCACTTTTGCCTTTGTTATACCATTCCAAATTATTTTCCTCCTGTAATAATTTGATGTTGTTAAACAACATTAATGGTATAATATATTGGCAATTTTATTATTTATTCCTAATTTGGGGACATTCCTTCAATATTTGTCCCATTCTGACCCCCATGAGGGAAGCCATCATCAATCCTCTTGTCCAGCCGCTTGAATCTCCCAAACAATAAAGATTTTTAATATTAGTTTCAAAATCTTGGCTTATTTCCACTTTGTTGCTGTAAAATTTAACTTCAGGTCCGTAGAGAAGTGTTTCCGTACCGGCAAATCCGGGCACAACCACATTTAATGCCTCTATGAAATTCAAAATATTGGTCATTGTTCTGTAGGGCATGGCTGATGTAATGTCACCTGCTACGGCATCCGGCAGGGTTGGTATAACATTTGATCTGGACAATTCATTTTGCCATGTTCTTTTGCCGTCCAATATATCACCGTATCTTTGAACTAAAATTTTTCCGTCTCCAAGCATATTTAGAAGTTCAGCTACTTTAGCACCATATTTAATAGGCTCGTTGAAGGGATTGCTGAAATTGTGAGAGCTTAGGATAGCTAAGTTTGTATTGTTAGACTTTCTGTCCTTGTAGGAATGCCCGTTTACCACTGCAAGATTGTTGTCGTAATTTTCCTGGCTTACAAAGCCCCCGGGATTTTGACAAAATGTTCTTACCTTATCTTTAAAGGGACGAGGATATCCTACTAATTTTGATTCATACAAAATATTGTTTACCCTTTCCATCACTTCATTTCTTACTTCAACTCTAACTCCTATATCAACTGTACCTGCCCTATGATTGATATTATGCTTGACACAAAGAGATTTAAGCCAATCTGCTCCCTTTCTTCCGGCTGATATAACAACGGTATCCGCAAAGATTTCTTCAGTAGTCTTTTTCTTTGCAGAATCAGTAATCACGACCCCTTTAATCAGTCTATCTTTCACTATTATGTCAGTAGTCTGGGTATCAAACTTAATTTCAACCCCCATATCAATTAAATATTTCTCGATTCTTCCATATATTTCTTGAGCCTTTTCAGTTCCAAGATGTCTAATGGGACAGTCCACAAGCTTTAAACCTGCTTCAATAGCTTTTCTTCTTACTTCCTTTATTTCTTCCTTTGCTTCGACGCCTTCAACCTTGTTGTCAGCACCAAATTCAAGATATATTTTATCAGTGTACTCTATTAACTGCTGAGTGTAATCATAACCTATCAGCTCAGGTAAATCTCCCCCAACCTCGGGACTTAAAGACAATTTCCCGTCAGAAAATGCTCCTGCACCCGAAAATCCTGTTGTAATATTACAATAAGGCTGGCAGTTAATGCACTTTTTTGTTTTATCCTTAGGACAGTTTCTTTTTGTTATTGATTTCCCTTGTTCAATTAATAATATCTTTTTATCAGGCTTGCTTCTTATTAATTCCAAGGCAGTAAATATCCCTGACGGTCCTGCCCCTACTATTATCAAATCGTATTTCATTCTTTCTCCTTTCAGTACGGGGACATTCCTCTAAATGCTAACCCCCGAAGACTTCCCCTCATTTAGGGGTGTGTCCCCCTTCCTAATTTAATACCACATCATTTTCCTTTAATCCGCTTAATATTTCCACATTCTTGTCATCTTCTATACCGGCGGTTATTTCTCTTTCTGTCTCATTGCCGCCATCTATCACAGTCACATATTTTTTATATTCCTTTTCATAAACAGCATCCTTGTCAACCAGCAATACATCCTTTTTCTCCTGCAATACTATTTCTACATCAACTTCAGAGCTTATTCTAAAGCTTGAGTCCTCCAAATCGGCCTCTATTCTAACACGTTTTTGTTCAACACCCAAGTCGGAAATTTTTGCCAGTGCCTTTGGATAAATTCTGCTGATTGTAAGAGCATTTACAACTTTATTGTCATCCAACACATTAAAGGCCATTCCCTTTATAACATCCGCAGCATCTTCCGCCAATACTTCCACATAAATACCCATGCTTAAATCATCTTGAATTTCAACAACGGGGACCCCTGCCTGTGTCATGCTTCCCTGATGAACATTTAACTCTGTTATTATACCATCAAATTCTGCAATTATGGAAGATTGTTCTATATTTTTTTCTAAAATTTTAATTTGTATCATAACTTCTTCAATTTGTGCTTCATATTGTTTTTTAACATTGGAAGAAACACCTTTTATTAGCATATCATAGTTGTTGTTTGCTTCCTTTAGCTGATTTTCCAATACAGAAACATTATTTTTTGCTTCATCATATTCTACCTGACTTACAGCCTTGTTTTCATACAAGGCTTCCACCTTTTCAAAATTGCTTCTTGCTAAACTTAAGTTAGTTTCAATTGTGTTCATGTTCAGTTTTAAATTTGAAATTTCCCGGAAGTCCGCCCCCTTGATGGATTCATTATATGATGCGGTTATTGCCTCAATCTGCTTATTTGCCCTTTCTATTTCCAAATCAAAATTGTTTTCATAAATTAAAACTACATCGCCTTTTTTTATCTTATCCCCAAGAGACACATTAAGAGTTTGAACCCGTCTGCTTGTATCTGAATAAAAAACGTTAACTCTTTTAGAATATACAGTGCCCCTTTCCTCTAAAGTTTTACGAATTGCGCCTAATTCTGCTTTTGTTGTTTTGCCTTCATAGTGGTCATGACTGCCTGAGAAAAACGAAAATATTATTACAAAAGCAATTACCGATAATACCGACAATATTATATATTTCTTTTTATTCTTTATTTTCATTTTTTGCCTCCAAGAAAATTTTAGGTTATCCTGTTTTTAAGCGCCTGCATGAAGTCTAACCATCACACCTATGAAGACAGCTATAAGTCCCGTAAATTCTTCAAACACACCTTGCAAATCACTTTGAGATTGAGTTGACAGAATTTTATTTATGTCAACTAACTTTCCTTTAACATCATCATCAGAATTAATATAAACACCGTTGATAATTCCCTTGTCCAAGAACATTTGGTTTACATAATTTAAATTCAGGTAACCATTTATGCCTAAACTTTGTTTCA
>CAZTXR010000175.1:0-4386 GCA_964617605.1 uncultured Clostridia bacterium
CCCAAAGTTTCACCTTCATTTACATGAAAGCTTACATCATCCACAGCCTTTACAAGACCTCTGTCCGAATAAAAATAAGTTTTCAGGTTATTTACTCTTAGTAATTCTTTGCTCATAGGGCTACCTCTTCATCTTAGGGTCAATTGCATCACGCATGCCGTCACCCAATATATTAAAACACATAACAGATATAAATATACATATTCCCGGCGGTACCCAGTACCACCACTTATACTGAATTATCAGCATATTTCTTGCTTCCTGAATCATATTTCCCCAGGTAGGAGTCGGTGGGGAAACGCCTAAACCAAGGAAACTCAAAGAAGTTTCTGTTAAGATTACACTGGCCATTCCAAGGGTTGCATAAACAATTACATATGCCAAAATATTGGGCAGCAAATGTTTGAATATTCTTCTGGCATCACTTATTCCCAAGGCCTCGCAAGCTTCCATATATTCCATCTCGCGAAGAGTCAATATTTGTCCTCTTACTATACGGGCTATGCTGGGCCAACTCAACAGGGCTAAAACCAGAATTAAAGTAAATACGCTGTTGCCAAAGACTGCAACTATGGTAATGGTAATTATCATGAAGGGAAAGGACATAAATATTTCTGCAATACGCATTATGACTGTATCCACAATACCTCCGTAAAACCCTGATAAGCTGCCCAAGACAACACCTATGGTGCATTCAATGAAGACAACAGCCAAAGCTACTCCAAGGGAGATTCTTCCGGCATAAAAGAGCCTTGTAAATAAATCTCTGCCAATTAGGTCAGTACCTAAATAATGGTTTGAGTTTGGGCTTAGATCTTTGCCCGCTAAGTTTGTGGTCTGAATTTCATAAGGAGAAACCATTGGAACAATGACGCAAAGAGCTATTAAAATCAAAAGAATATAAAGGCTTATCATTGCCATTTTATTTTTCCTTAGTCTGAAAAAAACATCTCCCCAATAAGATTGATTTTTGTAATTGTTATTAGTGTCTTTTTTACCTTTAGTCATCATAGCACCGCCTTAATCGTATCTTATTCTTGGATCTGCCATTGCATATAATAAGTCGGCAACTAAAGCGCCTATTAATGTAAGAATTGCAAGCATTGAATTTATGCCAAGAATTAAGGGATAGTTTCTTTTCATTGCAGCATCAACGGATATTTTTCCAAGGCCGGGCAAACCGAAAATTGATTCTGTAACTACAGCGCCTGACAAAAGTGAAGGTATCCAGAAGCCCAGCAAAGTAATAATGGGTATAATACCGTTCCTGAATGCATGTCGATAAATAACGGTTTTTTCTTTAAGACCCTTTGCCCTGGCAGTTCTTATATAATCCTGCTTTATAACTTCGAGCATGCTTGACCGGGTATAGCGCATAAAGCTTGCGGTTGAACTTAAACCCAAAACTATGCTTGGCAAGACCAGATGCCATGCCATGTCTTTTATCTTGTCAATGGAGTTTGTAGATGTCAACAAGGGATCCTTTAGTCCAAACAAAGGAAATATCTGATGGTCTACGGCAAAGGCCTTTAATAAAAGCAAGCCGAAGAAAAATGACGGTATGCTGATGCCTATGAATGATATAACAGTCAACACATTATCAAAAAATGTATATTGTTTTGTTGCGCTGACTATTCCTGCAGGTATGCCTATCAAGACAGAGATGGCCAAGGATATCAAAGCAAGCAACAATGTTGGTTTCACATAACTTCCGATAACTTCCGTCACGGGTTTTTTGTGGGTGTTGGAATACCCTAAATTGCCTTTAAAGGCTTCCCGCACATAATTTACGAACCTTATATACCAAGGGATGTCCATCCCCAACTTCTGGTTTAATTCCGCCTTTTGCTCGGGTGTCATCCTTGGATGCATCATATTTGAAACCGGGGTACCCGGTGCTTGTTGCAATATAAAAAATAAAATAAATAAAATTCCTATGAAAACCGGAATCATTTGGATAATACGTCTTATGATATAGTTTCTCATAAAAAACCTCTTTCTTAACCTTACTTATTAAAAGGTCGATAAATAAGGGCAGGCTTTGCCTGCCCCTAAAATCATTTTATGGTGATGTTTTTCAAAGATTGATCCCATGTTACATAGGTGTCAATTACCATTCCTTCAACCCTGGTGTTAACTCCCCAAAGTTCACTTCTGTATGCGATAATTACGTGAGGAATTTGTTCGTTCATAATTTTTGCCCATTCTTTGTAAATTTCGGCACGTTTTTCTGTATCAAATTCTGCCTTGCCTTTTGCAACCAATTCCATAGCTGCCGCATTTTTGTAACCTGATGCGTTAAATCCGCCTGCTACATAAGCATTGTCATCAAACAAGGCTCCTGTCGGGTCAGGATCAACTGATAAGGAGAATCCCATTGTGTATATATCAAAATCTTTTTCGCCGGGGGCAGCATCCATTGTACGAGCTGCAACCGTATTAAAGTCCATCAATTCAATTGTAAGGTCAACGCCTAACTGTTTCCAAGTATCAGCAGCCATTCCTGACAAGGTTCCGGGCCATGAAGCCTCTGTGTAAACCAGCCAATTAACGGCAAATTTCTGGCCATCTTTGTACCTGTAGCCGTCGGCTTCCATTTTCCATCCTGCTTCATCCATAAGTTGCGCTGCTTTTTCCATATCAAAGGCATATGGGTTTAATTCAGACGAATCCGGGAATGCCCATGATGAAGGAGATATTGGAGCCATACCTACCGAGCCCAAGCCCTCGCCGTATTGGACATCTATGAATGATTCTCTGTCAAGTGAATACATAAGTGCCTGTCTGACCCTGACATCTGATAATTGTGTTCTTGTTGTGTTAAAGCACATAAAGGTATAACCGTTTGCAAGATAGTTTGAAACTTGGATATTGCTCATTTCTTTAGCTGCCTTTAAATTTTCGCCGTTAGCGGTTATTTGAGCTAAATCAATCTGATTTGTCTGCAAAGCAGAGAGGATACTTTCATCAGGAACTTCACTTATCAATACACCGTCGATTTTAGCCGCATTGGCAGGATCCCAATAATTTTTGTTGGTCTTTAACAATATGAATTCATTTGGAGCCCAGCTGTCAAAAACCATTATGCCTGAACCTAAAGGTTTGTCGCCTAAGGCCAGGAAATCTTCCCAGTTATCAAATTCATAATAAGCTTTTGGCATAATACCATATGCGAAGCATTCAATATTTGCAGGAGCGGCATTTCCTTCAGAAAATGTAAATGATATGGTTTTTTCATCTATTATTTTTATTCCTTCAAATACATCTGTTTCGCCTGCGTGATATGCATCATAGCCTTCAAGAGTGTCCACCGCATAGGCTCTTGGTCCGTTGTATTCAGGATGAGCTATAGTTTTATATGTAAACTCTACATCTTCTGTAGTTAAAGCTGATCCGTCAGAAAATTTTATGCCGTCTTTCAGCGTAAATGTATAAGTAAGGTGGTCATCTGTAACTTTCCAGTCGGCAATATTAGGGATATATTCGCCTTCAGGATCGTTTGTTATCAACTTTTCAAATACGATGGACTCGATATAAGCATCATAAACATTGTCAGACATAATAGGGTTAAATACTCCGTCAAATCCCGTCGAACCGAATTTCAAAATTTTATCAACCTTTGGTTCTTCTGCCGGTGGTTGTTCCGGTGCAGGCGTTTCCGGAGCCGGTGCTGCCGGTTGATTAGGTTGGCTTGTACAACCTGCAATAAGCATAGCAACCATCATTATAGCTAATAGCAATGATATTAATTTTCCTTTTTTCATTTAAATCCCTCCAAATTTTTTTGTTAATTTATTTAAATCTGCCAAAACAGATTAAATACGGTGTACTGTTACCATGGATTACGTTTTCTTGATTATTTATATTATATACCATACCTAAAATTTAGTCAATTTATTATTGTATGAGGAAATCAAAAGGCAGACTTGTATTATTAATAATATATATGTTGAAAATTGCATTATATGTGGTCAAAATACAGGGCTCTTGTATCTTATAAATATGATATCCTGTAATAATTATAAGAAAATCTATACGTTTACACAATTAACTCATATGTGATATAATCAAAGAAAGCAACAAAAAGTGAGGATATAATGGAATTTAAAAACTGGTTTAGTGAAAAAGTAAATATTGTTGACGAATATTTGAAAAAGATAATAAAAGAAAAAGACAATCCGCAAAAAGTTATATATGAAGCAATGAATTACAGCCTCTTATCAGGAGGAAAAAGAATAAGACCTGTACTTTTTTTAGGTGCCTATGAACTGTTCAATAGTAATATAAAGGAAGCTTTGCCATATGCTTGTGCCCTTGAGATGATTCATACATATTCATTGATTCATGATGATTTGCCTGCCATGGACAACGATGATTACAGAAGGG
>CAZTXR010000176.1:0-4361 GCA_964617605.1 uncultured Clostridia bacterium
GTGGGAACTGCACCTGCAAGACCGATATAGTAGAAAATGTAAACAAATACTACTATGAGTGAGCCTAAGATAAGCGCCTTGGGCAAATTTTTCTTTGCATCTTTTAATTCGGCATTAATTGATGTTGCTAATATCCATCCTTCGTAAGCAAAAGCTACTGCAACTACAGAGGCAAAAAGTCCTCTTCCGCTGCCGATACTACCATCGAGAACGGTTGAAAAATTGTTTGCTATCATACCGTTTGACAAACCGATTACAGTTCCCGCAAGAGCCATAAGCATCAAAGGTATTAGCTTTATTACAGTGGTTGTAACCTGAAATTTTCCTGCAAGTATGGGAGAAAGTGCATTTAAAGCATAGATTGCTATCAAGTAAAAACAGGCAATAGTCATACATGAACCTCCGGTAATATCCCAGCCTAACAGTACGCAGGTGTATCGGGCAGAAACCCATGCAAGAACTGAAGTTAATGTGGGGTTATAAATTATTGCCATAAACCAACTCACGTAATAACCATACTTGCTGCCGACTGCGGTTTCCGCATAATCCACTACTCCGTTAACTTTTTCATATTTAGCTGCCAATGTAGCAAAGGAATATGAACAAATAATCATAATAAGTCCGACTATAACCCAAGCCGCAATACCCAAGGGCATATTGCCGCCTGTAGCCTTTAAGACAACTTCAGCTTTAAAAAAAACTCCACTCCCGATAACTATGCCAACAACCATGGCAATAGCTGTAAATAATCCATATCTTTTCTTTAATTGATTATCCATCTTTCACCTTCTATTAGATTTTTTTGATTATTAATTATATTATGACAAAGTACATAAGTCAAAGCAATATAATTTAAATAGATAAACTGCTGCAGGTTCAGAAGTACCTTTTAAAAGAAAGATTGACTTTAAAAAGCATTATTTTTCTGCTATAATTTAGAAAGACTGTATTGAGGGGTTAAAATGTTAGTTTATTTAAATCTAATAGACACAGAAGAAGAGAAAAGCAAATTTGAACAAATATATTATAATTACAGGCATACTATGTTTTATGTGGCAAAAGGTATTTTGAAGGATGATTATCTTTCGGAAGACGCCGTACATAATGCATTGATTAATATTGCAAAAAATATGGATAAGATTAATGACATAAAGAGCAATCGCACAAAAGGCTATGTGACTGTTATAGTCAGGAATATTTCTTTTAATATGATAAAACAACAAAACAAGATTGTAGATATAGAGGAATTTGAAGAAAATATGACGGATGATTTAAGTCTTGAGGACGAAGTTTTGTCAAAATTATCTGTTGATTATATTGTGGCAGAAATTATTAACTTGCCGGCTATTTATAAGGATGTATTATACCTATCCTATGTAGAGGATTTAAATACTCAAGAAATATCAAGCTTGATAAATATATCAAATGAAGCAGTAAAGAAAAGACTTCAAAGAGGCAGAAAAATACTGCTTGAAAATTTAAAAAACAATTGAGTTTAAAGATTATTATCATTTGTTAAATGTTAATAATCTTTTTTAGAATATTTCATTTTACATATAAGAACTTAGAGATATAAAAATATAAATTTTATTAAATATTGTCCCCAAAAGCACCTGTGAATTGTTTATATAGTAAAGGGCAAAATTTTTATATAAGTGTAAGGTGGGGATTTTATGAATATGGAATTATTTTTTAAAAAAGTATATACAGTTGCATTTAGGTTGACCGGCGAAGAAAATGCCGCTGCAGAAATGGCTACATTAGCAATTACTCACACAATCGAGGATGCAAATGAAAGTAATATAACCAGGTCAAATAGCTTTCAGTCAACAATTTTGGAGCTAATGCGAATATTTCTGAGTAATCCTTCCATAGATTGCAATGATAATATTACAGGAGTTCAATGTGCATTATTGAAGCTTAAACCCATTAAGAGGTCTGTAATAGTGTGGAAAGATGTGTTAGGATATAAGGTGTCAGATAACACCCCTGTAGCTGATTATTCTTGTGATGAGCTGCTTGGGGAACTTTGTTGCGGGAGAAAAGAGCTTAAAGATTATCTTAAGCACGAGAATGTTGCTGAAATGTATAAACCCATTCATTAACTGGTTGGAAGGTGAATCATATGACTAATGATATACTTAAAGAAGCACTGATAATTTCAATGGAAAGAGAACTTGGGAGTATTCCGTCGGGTGAGGATTTTAAAGATTTCCACAATTTTTCTGCTGATTTTGAAAAGAAAATGAAGCACTTAATTAAAAAAACAAAGGTTAAATATATAAATATAAATAAATTCAAAATTAGAAAAAGTATTGTGGCCGCTTCATTAATATTAATTATTGTAACAGCATCTATGAGCGTTGAAGCTGTTAGAATGCCCATCATTAGATTGACTGAAAAAATCTATACAGAATTCTCGGAAATCTTGTTTGAAAATGAGGATAATATTGAAGTTCCACAGAAAATAGAAGAAGTTTACGTCCCTGCATATATACCTGAGGGCTATAGCCTAAAGGAAGAAGTTAACGATATGAGGTCTATGCACTTTTTCTTTTACACCAATGAAGAAGAGCAGGAAATATCAGTTGAGCAAATGACATTTAACGTGCATATGGCAGTTGATACTGAAGGTATAAAAACAGAAGAAATAACCATCAAGGGCATGAGCGGAATAATATACAGCAAAAGAGGCTTAACCTCAATAATAGTCAATGACAACAGATATGTTCACTTTATAAGCGGATACGAAAGCAGGGAAGAGTTAATAAAGATAGTAGAATCTTTATATATTCGGGAATAATCATCATGATACTCTTAGAAATTAATTACTGAACTATATTCTTAAATAGGCATCTTAATATTTATAAGTATAAATAAAGAATAATTTGCCAGCAGGTGAAGAATGAAAAATCAATTCATGGAGTGTTGAAGGAATATGAAAAATGTGAAAAGAACAATTAAAATAATCCTTTCTATAGCCTTGATTTCCTTAATTGGGGTTCTTGCCTTTGCAAATTCGGGTCCTGTATATTGGTCCTGGTATCCATACTCGGATATAATGGTTGTTGATGCAGATTCCCCTATTGAGGTAGAAGGTGAAAATTTAATTTTTGATTTTTCCAAAGATGACAGATCGAATCATTCCTATAAATGTATGGTTACGGCAGAATACGAAATGTTAAACCCTACTGATGAAGACTTATCTGTCCAAATGGCATTTCCCTTTGTTGAGGATATAAATAACATTTCATATGATGATATTAAAATTTTTGCAGGCAATGAAAAATTATCATATGAAATTTTCTTAGGAGAGACTGCAAATTATTTAAAAGATGCAGCTGAAACACAAGAAAATAATTACGACTTTAAAAATATTATAAGCACTTTAAGTGGTGACATTTATGTAGCGGAAAATTTCACTGAGAATGAAATAGGAAAATTATATACAATTGAAGTTACAACAGACTCTGATGATTGGATTGAAATTGTTCTTGGCTTAAAATTTGACCCCAAAAGCACCAAAGTCTTTACAAGTGGATTTAGGGGTCTTGACCGAAACAAAGAAATAACAAAAATAAATGCATCTGTCAGGGAATTCGATATTTTGGAGCTTTTTGTTTTGGGAGATGATATCGACTTTGATATTGAGGGGTATAGGGACGGAACACTTCAAAAAAAGACAGACTTATATACATATGAAATTTCTGAAAAAGAAGAGGACCTTAAAAGCTATTTATTGGAAAGAGTCAGAGATTACCCTTATCAAAACTACAGGGATACTATTGATAATATTCGCGAAACTCAAATATATAATATATTTTCAAAGGCTTTAGATACTGAATTTACCAATAACCTAGGTTATTGTTCCTTTGATGAATTGATGGCATATGGTAGAGTGAACAGGATTATAACATTAGTTTATAGTGTGGAATTCCCTAAAAAATCTTCAAAGACCATTAGCGTGGGTTACCAAACATTTGGGACAATGGACAGAAGATATACTGCAGAAGCTCTATATACTTATGAATATATCTTAAATCCTGCAGAAAATTGGAAGGATTTTAAGAATTTAAGTATTAAAATAATCCCACCTGATAATTCTCCTTATATTGTGGACAGCAACATAGATTTTCAAAAAGAAAACCATGTATATACAGCGACAATGGAAAGTTTACCGGATAATGATTTAACTTTTACCCTTTATTACAAGGATAAAATAACCTTTATGGATTCGATTCAGGCAGAATTCAGAAGGATTTCATATTATATACCCATTTTTATAGTCTTAGCCTTATTAATTGTATTTCCTATTATTATCGTGAAGATAGCAAGGGGAATAAGACGGTTGAAAAGCAGAT
>CAZTXR010000177.1:0-4347 GCA_964617605.1 uncultured Clostridia bacterium
CCTTGGTCGATGAAAGCTTTGCCACAACTGCATGACCTGCCTCATGGTAAGCAGTAAGTTTCTTCTCGTTATCACTTATAACCTTGCTTCTTTTTTCAGGTCCCGCGATAACCTTCGTAATTGCTTCTTCTATTATATCCATTGTAATAACTGATTGGTTATGTCTTGCAGTTAAAAGTGCTGCTTCATTCATTACATTTTCCAAATCAGCAGGTGTAAATCCCGGTGTCCTCTTTGCAACTATTTCCAAATCTACATCCGCAGCAAGTGGTTTCTTTCTTACATGGATTTTTAATATTTCTTCTCTTGCTTTAATATCAGGAAGGCCCACATGAACTTGTCTGTCAAATCTTCCCGGTCTCATTAATGCAGGGTCTAAAATGTCAGGTCTGTTTGTTGCTGCAACGATAATTATTCCTTCATTACCTGAGAATCCATCCATTTCAACCAATAGCTGGTTTAAGGTCTGTTCTCTTTCATCATTGCCGCCGCCGAGTCCTGCACCCCTTCTCCTTCCTACCGCATCAATTTCATCTATGAATATAATACATGGTGCATTTTTCTTTGCTTGTTCAAATAAATCCCTTACTCTTGAAGCTCCTACACCTACAAACATTTCAACAAAGTCTGAACCGCTTATGCTGAAAAAGGGTACCCCGGCTTCTCCTGAAGCAGCTTTGGCCAGATATGTTTTTCCTGTTCCGGGAGATCCAACCAAAAGTACTCCCTTTGGTATACGTGCACCCAGTCTTACAAACTTAGCCGGATTTTTTAAGAAATCAACTATTTCGCTAAGCTCTTCCTTTTCTTCGTCAAGTCCCGCCACATCGGCAAATGTAATTTTTTTGTTCGGGTCATCTTCCTTGACCATTTTAGCTCTGCTTTTGCCAAAGCTCATTGCTTTGCCTGTTCCGCCACCCTGGGATTGCTTCATGAAAACATACCACAAAACTCCCAACAATACCAACATACCTACTGTTGGCAAGGCCTGAATCCATATAGGCGTTGCAGGCACCGGCTCTCCGGCTATCTCCAATTCTCCGCTTTCAACCCTTTCAGCCAAATAATTGTCATAAAAGCTTCCTGAAAAGAGAAATACAGTTGGAACATATGAAGTAAATGCAGTATCATCTTTATAAACACCTTTTACCTGGCTATCAGTAAAAGACAGTGATTTTACATTATTATTTTCTATCTGAATTATAAGCTTGCTATAACTTATGCTTGTCACATCTTTTGCAGGTTCGACCATACTTTGTACCAACAATATGATTACCACAAATATCAAAATGTACATAGCAATGCTTCTCATAAATCCTTTCAATTATTGCCTCCTCTTGTCTTAAAGACTACTATAGTATAAATTGTAACATAAAAATAAATGCATTACAATTGTTTAATTGCATATTTTAATTATTGGTATATTTCTTCCTTCAATACTGCAATATAAGGAAGATTTCTGTATTTTTCCCCATAATCCAAACCATATCCGACCACAAACTCATCAGGAACCACAAAGCCTGTGTATTCGATGTCTAAATCTATGGTTCTTCTTTCCTTTTTATCAAGTATAGTGCATATCTTAACTGATTCAGGTCCCCTTGATTTTAAGTTTTCAATCATGTATGCCAATGTAAGTCCTGAATCAATTATATCCTCAACAATCAATACATGCTTTCCTTCAATGCCCATATCTAAATCCTTAATAATTCTCACTACTCCAGAGGATTTAGTATTTGCTCCGTAGCTTGAAATTGCCATAAAGTCTATATCAAGCGGCAAATCTATTTTTCTTATTAAATCACCTGCAAATATTACGGCACCTTTTAATACACAAACAATTAATAAATCTTTACCCCTGTAATCCTTTGTAATTTTCGCCCCAAGTTCAGCTACCTTAGCTTGAAGATCTTTTTCTTCAATCAGTATTTTTTTAATGTCCTGATTCATTTTTGCCTCCTATTGAAATTGTAAGAATTCTTTTTGTTGCATCTGATATCCTGTACTTATCATTAATTCTATAACCTTCAAGCCATAATATATTCTCATCATCTGCAATTATTAATTTTTTATTTCTTTCTTCCGTCGGAATTTTTAAGTCAATAAAAATATCTTTAATTTTTTTGTTTCCGCTCATACCGCAGGGGGTCATGATATCCCCTGTCCTTCTGTTTCTTGCAATTATACCGCCCTTTATTGCATCATAATCAATAGTGATTATATTCTTGTTTTTAATATCCGCTTCAGAAATATCTTTAAGGGTTAAAAACAAGCTTTTATTTATTTCCTTTATAAAATTTTTTTCATTTAAAACAATATTATATTCAAAGTCAGGTACTTTTTCAACTGTTTTATTAATAATTAAATTATCATAGCTTGTTTCAATTGTAAAGCCTTCTGTTAAATTGATTTTTTTGCCGGTTTTTCCTGCCTTTATTAAGTTAATGGCACAATCAATATGTTTCATTTCAATATTAACAGTATTTCCTTTTAATTCTTTAATTCCCCGCCTGATAATTCTTCCTCTTTCTTCAATATCCAAGGAGATGAGTAATTTCATGTCCATAACAATTTTATTATCGGTTTTTTCTTTAAGAACTGACCCAAATTTCAATTCAATATATTTTTCGATAATTTTCTTATCTCTTTCCATTGCTTCTGACATTCTGTAAAGTGAATTTTGAATGTTGGGGTTAAAATTTTGTTCTAAGTAGGGAATCAAATTAAGCCTTATTTTATTTCTGCCGTAAATATCCTGGGAATTGGTGATATCAATACAATAGTCATGTTTATTGTCATGAAGATAATTCATAATTTCTGCTCGCGAAACATTAAGCATAGGCCTTATTAAATTATCCTTTTTAAAGGTCATGGCACTTAAACCATCAATTCCTGTACCCCGAATAATTCTTTGCAAAACTGTTTCAGCTTGGTCGTTAAGATTATGGGCAAGAGCAATTTTGCCCCCTCCAAACTCATTTAAATTTTCCTTAAAAAAGTCGTACCTTAAAATTCTTCCTGCTTCCTCTTCAGTAACCTTTAATTCTTTTGCATATTCCGTAGCATTTTTACGCTTGACAAAAAGTTTAATACCATGTTTTTTGCAAAGTTCTCTCACAAATTCTTCATCATGCATGGCATCCTTGCCTCTGTACATATGGTTTATATGAGAAGCATATAAATTAAAGCTTAAACTATTCCTTAATTTTCTTAAATTGTGAAATAGAAAAACTGAATCCGGTCCGCCGGACAAGGCAATCAACACATTGTCACCGGGAGCTATTAAATTCTTTTCTAAAATATTATTTTTAATAAGATTATACATGTTTTTCCTCATTTGCATATATAGAATAAATTATACCACAAATTTAGGATTTTAAATCTATTTTTTGAAAAAAGATAAGAAATGAAAGAAGAAAGGAAGAACTTTACCCAATCTTTGTAACGAGTACGGTCATATCATCCATTACTGTATCCTGACCGCGCAGGGCATAGCTTAATATGGAATTGGCTATAGTTTGAGGGTCTTTGTTAGATATATGTTCCAAATATTTATCTAAGGATTTTTTGGGGTCTTGGCTGATGGAGTCTATTATACCGTCCGTAACCATCACTACCATATCCCCGATATTTATTTCTTTTTTAAAAGAGCTGTATTCAAAATTATCAAGAATTCCCATGGGAAGACTTTTACCGCTTATTTTATCGATATTCTTACCGCTCAAAATATATGAAGGAGCAGCCCCTGCCTTGTAAAGCCTTATTCCCTTTGTTCCGTAATCTATTATGGTGAAGTCAAAAGTTACATATCTTTCATCACCTAATTTAATCATTAAAACTGAATTTAGGGTTCTTAAAATTTGCTCTTCTGTAAAGTCTGAATATAAAAATCTTGACATTAAATCAAGAGCACTGTTGCTTTCATTGCTGGCCACTTCCCCTGAACCGATTCCGTCACAAAGAACAATGTAATACTTGTCCGCCCTGCCCGCATAGGCAAAGTTGTCCCCTGAAACAGAGGAGCCGTCTTTAACAGCTGCCGCACTGTATGTTCTTATTTTTATCTTTTTGACGTTTTTAAATTTTAGCACATAATAATTGGGGGATACAACAACTTTTTCAACACACCTTATCTTTGTGCCACTAATATTTCTTACAATCAATACAATGATGCCTTCTGTTTCTTCAGGTGTTTTTTCTGTTTTTACAGTAATGCTTAAGAGTATGGAGGATTTATTGTTTGGAATTATTTCAAAAAACTTTACATTGATATTTTGCCATAAAAGCTGTTCCTTGATTTTTGTTTTTGCAGCATCGGAAAATATATTTAGATATTTGTTTTTATTC
>CAZTXR010000178.1:0-4302 GCA_964617605.1 uncultured Clostridia bacterium
AATTGACGGACTGGTATGAAATTACTGAAAAAGTTAAAAAGTTCAACGATATGCTTAATGAGGTAGGTGGTTCCCTTTGACTTGGAAAAGTTAAGGGAAGAAAATTTTACATTGGAATCACAGATGCAGGAGCCGGAATTTTGGAAGGACCAGGAAAAGGCTCAAAAAGTATCGCAGAAATTAAAACATAATACCAATCGCATAAATGAATTCATAAGCTTAAAACAAGAGGTCGAGGATATTGAACTGCTGATTGAAATGATACATGAGGAAGATGACGAAAGCCAGGTACCTGAGCTTTTAGAAAATATGGATCAAGCAGAAGCTAAATTGGAGGATGCAAGAATAGTTGCCCTCTTAAGCGGAGACTACGATGAAAACAATGCTATACTATCCATACATGCAGGTGCGGGAGGCACTGAGGCCCAGGATTGGGCAGACATGCTCCTTAGAATGTACACCCGTTGGATAGAGTCAAAGGGCTATAATTTAACAATAGTAGACCTCCTCAGCGATACGGAAGCAGGAATTAAAAGTGTCACCCTTTTAGTTGAAGGAGAAAATGCTTACGGGTATTTGAAATCCGAAAAAGGTGTTCACAGACTCGTCAGAATATCCCCTTTCGATGCTGCGAAAAAAAGGCATACATCTTTTGCATCAGTGGATGTAACACCGGAAATAAACGATGACGATGATATGGAAATCAATGAGTCAGACTTAAAAATTGATACCTACCGCTCAAGCGGCGCCGGAGGGCAGCATGTAAACACTACTGACTCGGCAATACGTATAACACATATTCCGACAGGTATAGTGGTATCGTGCCAAAACCAAAGGTCTCAGCACAGCAACAAAGAAACTGCCATGAAAATGCTCATATCAAAACTTATGGAAATAAGAAAATTGGAAAACAAGGAAAAGATTGAGGACATTCAGGGAAAATACAATCAAATTGCATGGGGCAGCCAAATTCGCTCCTATGTATTTCATCCTTACAGTATGGTTAAGGACCATCGCACAAATGCAGAAACAGGCAATGTACAATCTGTTATGGATGGAAACTTAGACATGTTTATGAATGAATACCTTAAAATGAAATCAAAGGAACGATAGTTGGGAGAGAAGTATGATAGATATTAATAAAATTTTATGTACTGAATTTAATTTACAACCATTTCAGGTTGAAAACACTGTTAAGTTAATAGATGAAGGGAATACTATTCCCTTCATAGCAAGATACCGCAAGGAGCAGACAGGCTCCTTGGATGATGTGGTATTGAGGGATTTATTTGAAAGACTTACATATCTGAGAAATTTAGAAATAAGGAAAGAAGAAGTAATCCGTTTAATTGAAGAGCAGGGCAAACTTACAGAAGAACTTAAAAATGAAATATTAAATGCAGATGTACTGCAAAGAGTCGAAGATTTATACAGACCCTACAAACAGAAAAAATCAACAAGAGCATCAAAAGCCAAAGAGAAGGGACTGGAACCTTTGGCAGAAATCATATTGGCGCAAAGTTTACTTGAAGGGGACCTGGAAGAAATCGCAAAGCCTTTCATAGATGAAGAAAAAGGGGTAAACAATGTCAAAGAAGCCTACGAAGGTGCTTGCGATATTATAGCTGAACTTATATCTGACAATGCTGATTACAGAAAGCATATAAGAGAAGTGTATGTCAGTGATGCCATACTCATATCTGAAGCTGCCGATGAAGAAGAAAAAACAGTTTATGAAATGTATTATAAATTTGAAGAAGCTGTTAGCAAAATTGCAAATCATAGGATTCTTGCCATTAACAGGGGAGAAAAAGAAAAAAAATTAAAAGTCAAATTAAAGACACCGGATGATAAAATAACAAACTATTTAGTATCAAATGAAATTAAAAATGAAGATGCCATAACCGTAAATCATTACTTAGCGGCAGTTCAGGACAGCTATAAAAGACTTATAATGCCTTCAATCGAAAGAGAAATAAGAAATATGCTCACTGAAAAAGCTGAAGAAGAAGCAATAAAGGTATTTGGAACAAATACAAAGAATTTATTGATGGTTCCTCCTGTTAAGGATATCAAAATACTTGCCATAGACCCAAGCTTCAGAACGGGCTGCAAGTTGGCAGTATTGGATGGAACAGGCAAGTTTTTGGAGCAAGGAGTAATATATCCTAACGAACCAAGAAATGAAATTGAAAAATCCCAAAAAATTATGGCTGACATAATAAAGAAATTTGATATAGATGTAATTACAATAGGAAACGGGACAGCATCAAGAGAAACTGAACAGGTTGTATCAGATATGCTGTCAAAATATACATTCCCCAAAAAAGTGACATATACAATCGTAAGTGAAGCAGGAGCATCTGTTTATTCAGCTTCAAAAATAGCCCAGGAAGAATATCCCGAACTTGATGTCACCATAAGAGGGGCAATTTCAATAGGAAGAAGACTTCAAGACCCCTTGGCCGAATTGGTAAAAATAGATCCGAAAAGTATAGGCGTGGGTCAATATCAGCACGATGTCAACCAAACAAAGTTAGGGCAGGAACTTGACGGAGTTGTTGAAGACTGCGTTAACAGCGTAGGTGTTGATTTAAATACAGCATCCCCCGCACTTCTTCAATATGTATCCGGCATATCCAAAACAATTTCCAAAAATTTAGTTAAGTACAGGGAAGAAAACGGCAAATTCATAAACCGCAAAGAGCTAATGAAAGTGAAAATGCTTGGAGACAAAGCATTTGAGCAATGTGCCGGTTTCTTAAGAATTTCGGACGGTGATAACCCCTTGGATAAAACTGCTGTTCACCCTGAAACCTATGAAATTGCAGAAATGTTTCTCAATAAATTAGGTTACACTCTTGAAGATGTAAAAACAGGAAATTTAAGAGATATTAATGAAAGAATTATGAAAATTCCCGTAAAAGAAGACAAAAAGGCTAATATACAAGTAAAGAACACAAGACTTAAGGGACTTGAAGCATTATCTCAAATTACCTTTAAAGAAGATAAAAAGCCGGCAAGGGAAAAAATAAAAGACAGAATAAAAGTGTTGGCTGAAGAATTAAATGTCGGTATCCCCACACTTACAGATATCATAGAGGAACTTAAAAAACCGGGAAGAGACCCAAGAGATGAAATGCCAAAGGTAGTGTTCAGAAGTGATGTTGTAAATTTCGAAGATATGGAAGTAGGAATGAAACTTACAGGTACAGTGAGAAATGTAGTTGACTTCGGAGCTTTCGTAGATATAGGAGTAAAACAAGACGGCTTGGTGCATCTTTCCGAGATGAGCGACAAGTATATCAAAAACCCCATGGAAGTAGTGCAGGTAGGAGACACGGTCAATGTTACAATCATCAGCATCGATAAAGAAAGACAAAGAATCGGTCTCAGCATGAAAAAACATGGCAGGAGCTAAAAATGATTGATACGGTAATATTTGATTTTGACGGAACCTTAGCAGATACAAATCAATTGATTATAAATTCCTTTAAGCATATATACTGCAAGTTTCATGACGGCAACTGCGATGAAGACTATATTTTAAGCACCTTCGGAGAGCCTTTGGAATTAACCTTGAGAAGGGATTTTGGCGCCCACAGCTTCGAAGATGTTATTGCAAGCTACAGAGAATATCAATTTGAAAGATTTGAAAATGATGTAAAGCTTTATGAGACAGTTGAAGAAACTGTAAAATATTTGGTGCAAAACAATATTAAAGTCGGAATTGCTACATCAAGATTAAGAGGATCCACCTTGTCGGCACTAAAGAAATTTAACCTGGACAAATATTTTCAGGTTGTAATATCTGCTGATGATGTAACAAAACACAAGCCAGACAAGGAGCCCTTAATTAAGGCAATTAATGAATTAAAAAGCAACCCTGAAAACACTCTTTACGTAGGCGATTCAAAATTTGATATGGAATGTGCCATAAATGCCAAGGTAACTCCCGTATTGGCAGGTTGGCAGAAAAACTCGGAAGAATTAGCAGCAAAGTACAATATTAAGCATGTCTTAAGCAAAATGTGGGACTTAATTGAAATAATTTAATAATCGATTCAACAGGAAACCAGAGAATTGTAATGCAATTCTCTGGTTTCTCACTGGTATGAAAAAATTAGACTGGCGAAGCCTGATACACCCCCCTGTCTGTGTGACAGACAGATGATACGTCCCCATGTCTGCACCCCCCTGTCTGTGTGACAGACAGATGATACGTCCCCATGTCTGACCCATGTCTGACACTCCAACGGGGCGGTACAGCAGCAGAAAACGTTTGATTGTTAAAAATTTGTT
>CAZTXR010000179.1:0-4282 GCA_964617605.1 uncultured Clostridia bacterium
CAGGAGGCATTATGAAAAATAAGGTAATGGAATTTATCAATGAAATTACACCGGAACTGAATGAACTAAGTCTTGAAATTTATAAAAATCCGGAGCTTGGATATGAAGAATTCAAAGCATGTAAGCTGCATACAGATATTTTAAGAAAATACGGATTTGATGTGGTTGAAAACTTTTCAGGTGTTGAAACGGGATTTAAAGCTGTTTATAAAGGTAAAAAAGAAGGTCTTACTGTTGCTTATATGGCTGAATACGATGCCTTGCCAGGTATTGGACACGGCTGCGGTCATAATTTATTGGGAACCGTCAGCACAGGTGCAGGTATCGTTCTCAAGCAAATAATAGATGAAATTGGCGGAACTGTAATAGTATTTGGTACTCCTGCCGAAGAAACAAGCGGAGCAAAGGTTACATATGTTGAAAATCATGAATTTGATGGTGTAGATATGGCTTTGATGGCACATCCCGCAAGCGAGTATGTAAAAAGTGGCTCATCATTGGCCTTAGAACCTGTTCAATTTGAATTTTTCGGTAAAACAGCCCATGCAGCAGCGGCGCCGGAACAAGGAATAAACGCCTTGGACGGAGCTATTCAAACATTTAACGGCGTAAATGCACTAAGAGAACATATGAGAAGCGATTCAAGGGTACACGGTGTAATAATGGACGGCGGAAAAGCAGCAAATATTGTGCCGGAATATGCGAAAGTTCAATATTATGTTCGTTCAACAACGAAAACATACAACATGGAGCTTTTGGAAAAAGTTAAAAATTGTGCAAGGGGGGCTGCTTTAGCAACCGGTACGGAGTTAAAAATTACGAAATTTGAATTTAATTATGATAACTTAGTTACCAATCAGGCACTTTCAAAAGTGTTTAATGATACTATTTATGAGGTAGCGGGAATAGTTATGAATGAGCCCACAAAAGGAACAGGCTCCTTAGACGCAGGCCAGGTAAGCCAAGTCTGCCCTACCATTCATCCTTATTTTGATGTGACTAATGATAAATCAATTGCAGGTCATACAAGGGATTTGGCGGATGCAACTTTAAAGGATTATGCAAAAGAACAAATGAAAAACACTATTGCAGCATTAGTCTTGACAGCTGCAAAAATAATTCAAGATAAAGAATTATATGAAATAATAAAGGATGAGTTTGATAAGGCTGAAAAATAAAAATTACCAAAAGGGACATCAGTCCCTTTTTTAATATAAAAAAACAATGTAGGTCTAATGTGGGACAGTTATGATAGGTCCCCACTGTCCCGCCTCATGGTTCCTCTTTCTAAAAATCTTTGGTGCCAAGACAGCGCTTCGTTTAATAAATGAGGTGAATGACTGTTTTTTGTTGCTTCTTTAGCCCTGTTGAAATAATCCCAAAGCATTTCTTTATAATCTTCATGAGCACAGTTTTGAATTATTCTTTCTGCTCTTTCTTTTGGAGATAATCCCCGTAAATCTGCTACTCCATTCTCTGTAACAAGTACCATGACATCATGTTCTGTATGGTCTACATGTGAAACAAAAGGCACTATTGATGAAATTTTCCCATCCTTAGCAGTAGATGCCGTAGTAAATATTGAAATGTACGCATTCCTTGTAAAATCTCCTGATCCTCCGATGCCATTCATCATTTTACTGCCCATTATATGTGTGGAATTTACATGACCGTAAATATCTGCTTCTACTGCAGTATTCATGGAAATGACACCAAGTCTTCTTATTATTTCGGGATTGTTGCTTATTTCTTCAGGTCGTAATATTATATGACTTTTATATTTTGAAAAGTTTTCTTTAAAATCCTTTATTCTTTCCGGAGATATGGTTAAGGATGTTGCAGATGCAGTTTTTATTTTGCCGCAATCCATAAGGTCAATAACAGAATCCTGCAAAACCTCGGAGTAAATATCAAGGTTTGTGAAATTTGAATTGCACAGGCCGCCTAATACCGCATTTGCTACACTCCCCACACCTGATTGAAGGGGAAGCAGATTTTTAGTCAGCCTTCCTTTTTCAACTTCCTCTTCTAAAAATTTAATTAAATTTTTTGCCATCCTTTTTGACACGTCATCAATTGCAGCAACTTTATTTGTTTTATCTGGAATATCCGTAATTACAATAGCCGCTATCTTTTCTATGCTGCATGGAATGAATCTTGTGCCTATTCTGTCAGAAGTTTTATTTATATTAATTGCTTCTCTGCAGGGAGGGTTCACTGGTGTATAAATGTCGTGTATTCCTTCTAACTCCAAAGGCTGCGATTCATTTATTTCTATTATAACCTTTTTTGCACACTCAACGAGAATATTGGAATTCCCTACAGAAGTACTGGGTACTATGCCCCCTTCTTCAGTTATGGCCACAGCTTCAATTATGGCTACATCCAAGTTCCCTAAAAAACCGTAATTTAAATATTGGGCAGAATGACTTAAGTGCATATCGTTGTATTTTACGTTGCCCATATTAATGTTGTTTCTCAGTGTAGAATTAGTTTGATAGGGATATCGTCTCCTAATAATTCCCCGTTCAGACAATAGTCCGTCAAGCTCAGGTCCAACTGATGCACCTGTTATTAAATCTATTTGGAGCTTTTCTCCCTCATCAGCTCTTTCGGCAAGTGCCATTGGAAGAGCCTTTGGATAACCTGCAGGTGTAAACCCTGATGTTCCCACAAAATCACCATGGTTAATTAATTTTGCAGCTTCCTTGGCAGTCATTATTTTTTCTTTTAGCTTTTCACATCTTATTCTGTTCAAAATTGTAACCTCCTTAAAACAAATGCCCCTCATCTTGAGGAGCATTTTGTATCTTTTGCATTAGGGCTTCTAAACAGTCTTCTTAGAAAGGCCCGTAATTTATCAGTGTTGCAATTACCATAAATACGGCAGCCATCAAGGTCCATAAAAGCATCAGAGGATAAACAAATTTAAACCAATCTTCATACTTGATTTTAGCAACAGATAAGTTTGCCATCAAAACACCTGATGTAGGTATAATTGAATTGGAGATACCATCACCAAATTGGAAACCAAGTACGGCTGTTTGTCTTGTAAGACCGATAACGTCAGCCAATGGAGTCATTATAGGCATGGTAACCGCTGCCTGACCGGAGCCTGAAGGTATGAAGAAGTTTATAATTGACTGAACCAAGAGCATCCCGATAGAACTTAATACCTTTGGCAAGGCTGTGATTATTGAAGCAAGTCCATGAACAACAGTATCTATTATTAAACTGCCTTCCATTATTACCAGCAATCCTCTTGCCAGACCCACAACCAAAGCACCTACAACTATTCCTCTTGCACCCTCAATAAATCCACTTGCAATATCATCAAACGACATTTTTGCCGCTACTCCTGAAAGGATTCCCATAGCAAGGAATACTGCTGCTATTTCGGTTATATACCATTCATACTTGAAAACTCCAAACACAATCAAGGCCATCCCTGCTACGAAAATTAATAGCACCAATATATCAGAAGTTCCCATTTTCTTGACATTTGTCAAATCTATTACATTATGTTTTTCTGTTTGTTCCAATTCATATACATAGCTTGCTTTAGGGTTTGCTTTAACTTTATTTGCATATCTGAAAATATATGCGGTTATTAAAACTAAGGTACATGCCCAAATAACAATTCTTAAACCAATACCTGAAAACATTGGAAGTTCTGCTATTGTTTGTGCAACTCCCACGGTAAACGGATTCATGCAAGCTGATGTAAAGCCTGCTGCTGCACCTAAAGCCACCATTGCCATTCCCACGATGGCATCATATCCTAATGCTCTTGCCAAGGCAATGCCTATAGGTACAAACACTATTGCTTCTTCAGCCATACCTATGGTAATTCCCCCTATTGAAAATACAAAAACAATAATAGGAATCATCAGTAACTCTTTTCCTTTTAATCCTATGGCTATTTTGCTGATACCTGCTTCTATGGCTCCTGTATTATTAATAATGTTAAAGGAACCGCCTACAATAAATATGAAAAATACAATACTTTGCGCAGCCCCCAATCCTTTCGGAAAGGCTTTAAAAACATCAAATATTTTTGCCGGATTTGAATCAACCGTAATATAAGAGTTAGGGTCAACCACCATTCTTCCGTCAGCGGACTCGACTTTCTGATATTGGCCTGCCGGAATTAAATAAGTTAAAATTGCTACAATAATAATTAGTGAAAACAAGATTACATAGGTGTGCGGTACTTTAAATTTTTTCTTTTTTGCTTCCATAAATCCTCCTTAAAGATTTTTAGTTATAATAATATTAACAT
>CAZTXR010000180.1:0-4270 GCA_964617605.1 uncultured Clostridia bacterium
CATATCTCCCTATTCTTGCTACATTATATGCTATATCCTCAGGATAGTTTCTGCTTAAAGTTTTTCCACCTTTAATAACTTTTATTCCTTTGCTGCCTAAAACATTTTGGTAATAATCATAAACATTCGGCGCTGCCACAAAAGTTTTAAAATCTACCGGATGAATAACCATGTCCGGATGACCGTCCACAGGTTCCTGCAAATCCTTGCATTTTATTGTTTTTATCGGCTCAATATTCAATTTTTTTAAATAATTTAAAATTTTTTCACTTGCCCTGTAATCGATAATTACATAGCGAGGATTTATAAAAGGTATGTATGGATTCATATTATCTCCCATGTAAATATTAGTATTCTTAAATTAATAATGAGCTCCTTCGCTATCGCTCAGGATGACATGAATAGAGTATACAAATAGCAGTATAATTTTTTAAATTATATCATCTTGTTTTATATTATTCTACAAAAAATAAAGAGATTCTTCAAACGTTAGCATCATTCTGAACCTAGTGAAGAATCTCATCTTTTTAATTATATTTTTTAACCGCCGGCTAAAAGGTGTATCATTTCTACATTATCGCCGTCGCTGATAACAGTTGTTGCATAATCTTCCTTTTCAATATGTTTACCGTTTATTTTTACAATTATTTTAGGGAAGGTGAATTTCTTAATCTGCATAATTTTCTCTATGGTTAAACCTTCCACCCATGGAAAATCTCTGTTGTTTAGTTTAATCATCTAATCACCTCATTCCGTGAAACGCCATCTGACAGGGGTCTGACAGGGGGACGGGGTTACTGTCATGCCAAAGGATGACACGAACCCCGTCCCTTTGTCATACCACTAGATCAATTAATTCCGGAAGATCCATATCCAAATATTTCAGGTGTTCTAATGTTGGCACACCGTTTGAATCCCAGCCCCTCCTTTTATAGACTGCATCTATAAGTTTTTCATACTGGTCTTCTCTGTATTCCCTTAATACCTTCATTTTTTCTTCTGTGGTTTTGTCTTTCGGGTCGTAATTTAATTTTTCAATCAGTTGCTTGTCGTATCTTTCCTGTCTTGATTCATATTCTTCTCTGGTTACGGGACCCATGGAGCGATAGGGTGTTTTATCATCCCTTCTTAAGCCCTTACCCATTCTTATATTAAATATTCTTTGAAAGTTATATACTCTTTCAGATTCTTTTATCATATCTGCAACGCTTAATTTCCTGCCCGTTACCCCGTATACCACATCCAAATAATTTTGAACGTGCTCGGGAACTTTTGCCGGCTCATCGGTATATTTGTTATCAGCAGGGACTATATCGTTCCAGGGAAGCTTGCAAAACCCGTAAAGGCCGAACCAGGTTCTAAACATTGGGAAATAATGTAGGGCTTCTGCCTTATCATCAAATGTAGGTATCTGATTGTTAACCATATCCATAAATATAAGCCATGCTTCATCATGCTGAGGACCTTTGTTTGTCAACCCGTATCCTCCCTGCTGGGCAAGGGATTCCTTGGAGCCGTATTCGGAATATTCAAGTCCCTTTTGCTCCATTCCTATATCGAATAAAAAGCTTTCATCAGCGCCATATTTTTCCGCAAACAACTTTTTCATCCTATGAATTCCTTGACCTACAACTGTTCCAAAGCCTTCTCCTCTTGACATTTGGTGAAGAAGTTCCAATGAAGAATCAAAGTTTCCAAAGTTTAATTCAAGACCTCCGGTAATTTCTTTGTTTATTATGCCCCTTTCATAGCATTCCATTGCAAATGCAGTTGCAGTACCAAATGATATGGTGTCTATACCATAGGTATCGCAATAAAAATTTAATTCCAAAATTGCTTCCGGGTCGAATATCCCGCAGTTTGCGCCTAAGCCTGCTGCATTTTCATATTCGGGACCATCCACTGTAACTCTGTGTCCCTTGTAGGGTCCTGTTTTTAATAAAAACTTATCTGCTGCCTTGGCACATGCCATAGAGCAACCATACCAGCAGCCGTCCTGAACTCCTTGGGTAAGATATTTTTCGATAAATACGGTAGATTTTATTTTTTGTGTATCGGGATGACTCCCGTATTGATAATTCATTACCGGAAGCAAATCATAGGCATCCATTACTTCAATAATATTTGCAGTTCCTATTTTACGCATATTATTCTGTAAATGGTCAAGGTCATGAATTTCCTTGTGATATTTTATTCCGGTTTTGTTTATGATTGATGGGTCAAAAGGATTATTTAAATCTCCCTTTACATTGCTGAATTTTACAATCAGGGCTTTAATTTTTTTGTTTCTGAATACTGTTCCTATTCCGCCCCTGCCTGCTTGTTTTAACCTTGTAACTTTTCTTCTCGGGTCATAAAATGTAAAATTTAACAGTCCCATGCGGGTGTGTTCAGCAGCGGTTCCTGCTGTAACGACAGCTACATTTCTTTTATCTGCTTCATCGTCCGCGTACATTTCTGTAAGTTGCTCGCCCAAAATATGGGCATCGAAAGATCCGCCCGGTGCTTCTTCAACTGTTACCACTCCCTTGTTCCCGTCTATATACACTATTATGTCCTTATCTGATTTCCCTTGTATTTCAAGAGCATCCCATCCGGAAAATTTAAGCAGGGGTCCGAAAAATCCTCCTACATTTGAATCTATGGGTATATCGGTTAGGGGTGAAATACTGCAAACCAATGATTTGCCTGTTCCTGCATACTGAGTTATGCCGCAGGCAGGTCCTCCTGCTATGATTATTTCATTTTCAGGATCATCCCACTTTGTATTTGGGTTTGTTGCATTCCATAAATACCACAAACCAAAACCTTTTCCGCCGACAAATTTTTCTTTCATCATTTGGGTCACGGGCTTTGACATTATTGTATTGTCGGAAATATTTACATATAAGGTTTTGTTTGCGTATCCTCTTTCAACTTCACTCAATTCATATTTATATTCGGCTAAAATCTTTTGTCTTTCTTTTAAATTTTTAATATCCATGTCGGCCTCCCAAAACATCGTCTATTTTAAGTTCTTGTGCTTCATCGTCGCTTCTTTCGGCAATATAAATGGCACCTGTGGGGCATTCCTTTGCACATAAACCGCAGGCTATGCACTTAAAGGGCTCTATATAATCATCGTGCTGTCTCATTGACAATTGGGGGCAAAATCCAACGCACATAAAGCATCCCACACAAATCTTCTTGTTAATTCGAACAATTCCCAACTTGTCTCTTTTTATTGCAAGAACGGGGCATATATCGATGCATTTGCCGCATTGATTGCAAACATTGATTATGATTTCAGCCTTGTCTTCTTTATTAATTTGAATGCATGATTTTTCCGGATTATCTTCTTTAAAATATGTTTTGGAACATACACTTTCACACGCCCCGCACTGAATGCATTTACTGTCATCTTTAGCCAAATATTTCATGAAAACCTCCTGTTTTTTAACATGGGCTCGACCCTTAACTATTATTTATTATATTATATAGATATTTTTGATTAATTTCAACTTCTTATAGTAAAATTAATATGTCTGTTTTTTTATATTAGTGATTTATGAACATAAAAGGCAGTTCCTATACAGAACTGCCCTTAATCTAATGCATTTTTCACTTTTCGAACCATTCAACTATATTTTCTTTATAAGACTTAAATATAAAGCCAACCACTTTTCCTATCAGCAAGGCTGCCAATATAGTTCCTTCCCTGACAGACTTCAGTCCTCCAAGGAAAATCAAGGACAAAAGTGCTGATGCAGCAACCAAACAAGAGTCCACAAAAACCTTTATATCTGCAAACTTATATTTACCCTTGCCTTTTTCAACTATTGCATTTACCAACCCTTCGGATGGCAAGGGCATAATGCCGGGTATAAGGTAAAATGAAACTCCTATACCTATAATCACAATACTTATTAATAAATATATCAGCTTTACAATATATAAAGAGGGCACAGGCAGCCAGGCAAGCAGGTAATTTCTGCTTGTCAGTGTAACAAAAAAGCCAAATACATAAGTGAATACAAATTGCAGGAGCTGTATGGGTTTATATTCTTTTCTTAATAAAATCATCTGAATCACAATCAAGACCAGATACACATAGGTCATTGATTTGCCAAGTTCTATTCCCCATATTAATTCCACGGCATAAGGTATTGCACTCACGGGTGATATTCCAAGCTGCGCAGTCTTTGAAATATTGATTCCTGCAGCAAGAATAAATAAGCCGCAAATATAAAATAATACTTTTTTTGCTGTTTTTTTCATTTAAGCCCCCAAA
>CAZTXR010000181.1:0-4258 GCA_964617605.1 uncultured Clostridia bacterium
AGTGGCAGACTTCGAATCTGTTCGTCGGGGGTTCGAATCCCTCATGGCTCACTGAATAAAACCTTACAATTACTAAGTTGTAGGGTTTTTAATTTTAGCGAAATTGTGAGAGTCAGCACTTTGGAGACTATTTGGGGACTATTGAAAGATAATGAGTTTTGCAATGAATAAAATAAAAGCTAATTGGAACTAAATGGATGAAAGACACAAAAAGGGCAACGAATGCACCTTTATGGTGGACCGGCTGCCTTACTTTCATATAAAAACACTCCGGGTCGCCCCGGAGTCAGACCTGCATTGTTACGCTTCTGTGAGAGGCTTTGCAGGGACTGTTAGTAATATTATGCCCAATCTTTTCAAAATATTCCTATAACAAATAGTCTTTCCAATTGTCTGGGAAGCCATAATGTTTTATATTCACAAATGAATACTTATCAATCAATAGATTGAATCTTTCGATAAAATAATTCCAAATATCCTCATCATGTATAAGTTTTTTTATTACAAACAAATAAACAAATAATCGTTTTGATATACCTTCAATTTCCAAGCCTGAATTATTAAAAAGTTTCTTATCTTTATTGCTTAATTTAAGAGCAAAATTAATATTCTTATTATACACTCTTCCTCTGTGAGCACAAATATTTCTTAATATAGTAAATCCTTGCAACCAATTCTCAATATATTCTTTAGAGATTTTCCCATAATTAGTTTTACATATTTCATCTTGAACATTGCAACATAAATTTTTAAATAACCTTGAAAGTTGACCAAATGATAATAATTCAACCGCTACCCAAATTGGTAAATCCCCTTCATACTTGTCTTTATGATGTTGAATAAATATTTCGCTTTTCCCATTTTCTTTAATTGCCTCACGTAGTTCATTTTGAAATTTAAAAAATCGTTCTGTGTCAGTAAAATTCTTACTATTCAAATAACCGAGCGGACCACATTCCTTCGCATGACAATAGCCAATATAAGTTCTGAATGATACTTCAATGTATTCAAGAACATATAGCAACAGAGATCTTAATTCAGCGTCAAAATTATATATCTGCATTACATCACTAAATTTAACATTATTAAAAAAATGATCATTTTTCCTTAAAGTTAAAGTATATCCACTTAATCGATAGTAATTATAATGTGAAAGTGCTTTTATAGCTTCACTTCTATCATCAATAATTAAACCACGCTGTTCCAATAAATTTATTTGTTCTACAATAGTTTTAAAAGGTTTTGTTTTGTCTGACATTTATGAATTTTCTCCTGAAAACAAAAGGCCCGCCATGTTACGCTTTTGATACAAGTATCAACTATGCTCGGCGGGATCGGTTAATATTATATTAACATGCTTGTACAAGCATGTCAATGGAATATTTTTTTGAATTTCCTCAAAATTAGAACCAAAATTAGAAAAATTTTAAAGTGATGACAAGTATGCTTTATAAAGTGATTATTGAGATTCCAACAATTAAGCATAAATCAGTGCCATTTTAAAGACAGGTTAAGAATGGAACCTTTTTTGGCTTTTATCGTCTAAGAGAAACAACACATCTAATATATACTATAATATTTTTAAGGAGGAGAATTATGAGTAAGTTTTATAAAATAATTACAATGATTTTGTTGATAGCTGCAACTTTTTCATTGACTAATGTTTTTGCAAGTGAACTGTATCCTTTTTACATGTCATTTACAGGTAAAGTAATGAAAATAGAATATTTGGACAATGATATCACAAAGGTGTACTTGGAAAATGATGAGGGCTCGCCGGCATATTTTATGATTGCTGAGGATACTTATTTTGTTGATGGTATTAAAATTGAAGAGGGTATGGAAATTACGGGATATTATGAATCGGGGAAGCCAATGATATTGATTTATCCGCCTCAATATTCAATTGATATAGTTGCGCCTGTATATGAAGATAAGTTTATTAAAGCTGATAAGTTTGATTCTCAGTTAATCAGCAAGGATAACACTATTAAGTTGAATTTATCAGAAGACACTGAAATATTGTGGGAAAATAACACGCAAATTTATTGGTTTGCAAAACCTACTGTTAAGAATTTAGAAACTGTCCTTGCCAACAGGCAATTAATTGTTTTTTATACTGTTTCAACAAGAAGTATTCCGGCGCAAACGACACCAAGTAAAATAATTGTCTTGTCGCAGCAAATTGAAGATATCATAAATATAAGCGTAAATGATAATGTTATTGAAGCACCAAAACCGTATTTCAATGAGGAGAATCTGCTTATGCTGCCTGTTCGTGCCATAAGCGAAGCTTTAGGATATGAGGTTTCATGGAACAATGATGAAAGGACCGTTAAAATAGGCAATGAATATTCATTTAAACCTGACGAAAATAATTATATCAATGGAGAAACTTCTGTTTCTTTGGAAGCAGCACCTCTTATAATTGACGGAAGAACTTTCGTGCCGCTAAGCTTTTTTAAAGATGTAATGAAAATAAATTTTGTAGAATTTTTTAATGATAATGTCTGGATAAATTCGGAGGATATTACCTATTAGAATACAAATTCTGAAAATTTCTGTTTGGAAGTTACTAAAAGTGCGGGTAAATACCCGCATTTTTATATGAAAATCAATTCTGGATTGAAATGGTATTAGGGTATCGTCTAATTGATTTAATGCAGGGCCGCACATTTTTTATCAAGTTAGTAACATAAGTCACATACTTCTTGTTTTTAAGATGATATTATATAAAAAACAGTAAATTTAAACTTGGAGGTTTTTTATGACTACAGTTGGCTTATATGTAATTGCCGGTCTTGCACTAATTGTATCATTTATAAAAAGCAAGGAAAAAACAATACTTGCATTGAAAAAGGCTTGGAAATCATTCGAAAATATTTTACCGCAATTTTTGACAATACTTATTATTATCGGAATTATTCTTACAATACTATCCCCGGACCAAATTTCAAAATTGATAGGAAATGAATCGGGATGGTTTGGAGTAGCGGTTGCATCACTGATAGGCTCAATAACTCTTGTGCCGGGCTTTATAGCATTTCCTCTTGCATCCGCTTTATTGAAGAATGGAGCGGGATATATGCAAATTGCAGCATTTATATCCACCCTTATGATGGTTGGCATAGTAACCATACCGCTTGAAATGAAATATTTCGGCAAAAAGTCCGCATTAATAAGAAATGCAGAAGCCTTAATCTTTTCCTTTATAGTTGCATATATAATGGGGGTGGTGATGTAATGGATAAAGCAAAGAATATTGTTAAAAGATATAAGATTTTCTTAATTTTATTAGCCATCAATGTGATATTGGTATTTATAAAACCGGATATAGGAATTAAGTCTTTTCAGACAACGAAAAGAAATTCTGTTGAAATGCTTTCTATTTTGCCGCCTGTTTTCGTTCTTTTGGGACTTTTGGATGTTTGGGTAAAAAGGGAAACAATGATAAAGTTCATGGGAGAAAAATCAGGAATAGTCGGAGTCCTGCTTGCGTTTTTCTTAGGCTCAGCAGCTGCAGGTCCCTTATATGCAGCCTTTCCTATAGCAGTGGTTCTTTTAAAAAAAGGAAGCAAGTTTTCAAATGTTTTAATTATGATCGGTGCCTGGTCTACAACAAAGATACCTCTATTGTTATTTGAGGCATCATCCATGGGACTTAAGTTTATGATTACAAGGTTTATTTTGGATATAATAGGAATTGCCGTCATAGCATATACAACGGAGAAACTTTTGTCCAAGGATGAAATTCATGAAATCTACAAGAATGCCGAATTAATGGAATAATAATAAACAGAAATGTTGTTTGACTACAATATGCATGTGTTTGCTGAATAAAAAGCACCGGTAAAAATCCGGTGCTTTTGAGCTTTTTCACATTCGTTCAGAATGACACTGACCTTCATTCATGGCGATTACAGGCTGACGGTGCTTATTAATTATTATTCTTATTTGCTTAAATGTGTTTTGATGATATAATTTAATAAATTAAAAGCTGAATAAAAACTGATAATGAAATAATTAAGAAAATAGGAGGATATTATGGCAAAATATGCAGGACGAATGAAAACAATGGAAAATGCGGCTGAAAAGGTTCTTGATATAACTAAGAAATATAATAAGATAGCGGGGATTTTTGCAGGAAACGGCGAGATTGCAAAGAAACGTGCGGAACAAGGCTTTAGGTACATAGCAATGGGCATGGATACAACCTTATTCAGTGCTATATGCAAGGAAGAAATCAGCAAGTTTTATA
>CAZTXR010000182.1:0-4231 GCA_964617605.1 uncultured Clostridia bacterium
TGTTTCAGTTTATGATTGAGCAGGTAAAGGCAGGATATGTAACATTGGAAGATGACTTGATGAATAATTTAAATGAATATGAAGTTTTGCTCTCCAATGCACGCAGCCAACTGGAAAGCCCAAACTACAGCCGGGTAGTTCTGATGCTTAAACTTCCTGAAGAAGGAGAAGAAACCTTTGATTTTCTGTCTGAAATTTATGACACGGCCTATAAATACTATGATGAAACTGTATATATGGTAGGGCAATCCACTAATGCATGGGATTTATCCCTTTCCTTTGAAAGCGACAATTTAATTATCAGCATTTTGTCTGTCTTGTTTGTAGTGATTATTTTGACATTCACATTTCAATCGGCAGGACTCCCCTTTTTGCTTATTTCCGTAATACAGGCAAGTATTTGGATAAACTTTTCATTCCCTTACTTAAGAGGGCAAGGGATATATTTTTTAGGTTACCTGATAGTTTCCGCCATACAGATGGGTGCCAACATAGACTATGCCATAGTAATGACCAGCCGCTACTTAGCCCTAAAGAAGGAAATACCCCCGAGTGAGGCTGTAATTGAAGCACTTAATCAAGGTTTCCCTACAGTTGTAACATCAGGTACCATTTTAGCCACCGCAGGGATTCTTATAGGATATATTTCAACAGACGGAGCCACTGCCGTATTAGGCTCCTACTTAGGATACGGGACAATTATTTCAATGATATTGGTTATATTCGTGCTGCCTCAAATTTTGTACTTGGGAGACATAATTATAGAGCGAACATCATTTAGAATTAAAACACATGCCCCTATTTATGAAGCTGAAGGCAAGGTACATATAAGCGGTAAGCTGCAGGGCTATGTGGAAGGTGAAATAGATGCCCATGTTGAAGGCAGCATAAAGGGAAAAATTCATGCAATGTTAGATACAAGAGATGCCGCCCAGCAAGAAGAAGAAAATGAGGAGGCTCCCTATGAAAAAGATTAATTTTAAAATAGCCTTGTTTATTCTCTTATTAAGTCTGAATACTATGCAAATATATGCGGAAGACAGTCCGCAAACAATATATATTAAAAATTCCCAAGACCTGATAAAATTGTCCAAGGATTGTACCCTTGACCGTTTTTCTAGGGGAATTCTTGTTGTGCTCCAAAACGATATTTACTTAAACGGTGAACCCTTTACCCCTATCCCCATATTTTCCGGTACATTCGACGGTCAGGGCTACGCAATCAAAGGGCTTTCAATTACAGTGGAAGGCTCAAACCAGGGGCTCTTCAGATATATTGAACAAGGAGGAGTAATAAAAAATTTAAAGGTTGAGGGCAGTGTCACTCCCTCGGGAGAAAAAAGCAATATCGGCGGAATTGCAGGCAACAATAAGGGCCTAATCGAAAATTCAAGTTTTTCCGGATTTGTTAAAGGTAAGGATATGGTGGGCGGTATAACAGGATTTAACGGTATTTCCGGTATGATTATGGACTGTGTGTCGAAGGGCAATATTTACGGAGAAAGCAAGGCGGGAGGAGTGACAGGATATAATGCGGGAACAATTTTACGCTCCACAAATGCAGCAGAAGTAAATACCACCTTAAAAGAAGGAAGCCTGAATATCCAAGATATTTCGCTGGATGATATAGATATTGCAATGCTTTCTAAAATTTCTACCGATATTACAGACTTGGGAGGAATTGCAGGAGTAAATACAGGTATTGTGCAAAATTCACAAAACGAAGGAACCGTGGGTTATCCCCATGTAGGTTACAATGTAGGGGGCATTGCAGGACGTCAAAGCGGCTACATCACAAACTGTCAGAATTACGGCACTATTTACGGCCGCAAAGAAGTGGCAGGCATTGCAGGACAAATGGAGCCCCATATTTCTGTCACCATGTCCCAATCTAAATTAGGAAGGCTTCAAAAAGAACTTAATACCTTGCAGTCATACATGACAAAGATGATTGGTGACACAAAATTAGCTGCCAATGAAATGACCCAAAATATTTCTTCAATTCAAGGTGATATTGATAAATCCAAAGGTCATGTCCAGGACTTGTTTAACCTTACGGAAGGTTTTATCAACCAGGATATAGATGAAATAAAGACCATAAGCATCACAGCCATAGATGCAATGGATAGATTAATTCCAATTACAAAATCTCTGGAAAATCTTGTGGATCTTATGGAAGATTCATTGGTTCCTCTTAAAAAATCCTTGACTTATCTTGCCGGCGGCATGGATGAAATGTCAGAACTTACTGAGCAATTTGACGAATTGTCTGTAAAAATCAATTATTCAATCGATAAGCTCCATGATGTTCAGGATAACATCAAGAACTCCAATGCCGACATAAAGGATGCTCTAACAATTTTGGCCCGGGGAGAAACCGAGGGCGTCTTGGATTTACTTAAATCCTCCTTTAACAATCTAAAAAAGGCTAAGGAAAATTTAAGGCTGTCAATCAATAATTTATCGGGTTTGGAAATATATATCATGGATATGATGTCAGCCATGGGCAATATGACTGCAGATATAAGCAGGGCACTGAATTATATGCTTATCGCCATAAATAAAATGACCAAAGCAGAGGATGATATTGATGATATGTTTGATGTGATAGAAGGACTTTTAACATATTTAACCAGTTTACCTCCGCTGAATTTTGCAACAACCAACGAAGAATTCCAAAAATCGAAAGAATCCCTTTTTGACTCCATGGGTGATGTGTCAAATTCTTTTTCAGAACTTATGGCCACCGTGAATGTTCAAGGCATAACAATGATGGACGATATGCAAAAGTTAACTGACCAGCTTTTCCTGGTCATGAATTTAACATTTGATTTATTTGATGACCTTTCAAACATGGATGTAGAGGTTGAAGATATAGTTGAAGATGTGTCCGGAAAGGATATAGACAAGAAAACAGAAGGAAAAGTATCCTACTGCAACAATTTTGGAAATATTGAAGGGGATATAAATGTAGGCGGCATTGCAGGTGCCATGTCCATAGAGGTAAAGTATGACCAGGAAGAAGATTCAAGTATAATCAACAAGGCCAACATGACTTCCGTATTTCAAACAAGCACCCTTATTCACAAATGTCAAAACGACGGTAAAATCACCGCAAAAAAGAACCATGCAGGCGGCATTGTGGGCAATATGGACTTAGGATATATTAAGGACTGTACGGCTGCAGGCTCTATTGAAAGCACTGACGGAAATTATGCGGGAGGAATTGCAGGCAAATCCTTGGGACCTATTGTCTCAAGCTATGCAAAGTGCAACATAAGCGGCGGTGACTACGTAGGAGGCATCTCGGGTTTCGGAAAGGAAATTACTTCTTGTTATTCTCTGGTTAATATTGAAAGAGCAAGGTCCTGCATAGGTGCCATTGCAGGCAACATCGACAAAAACAGCAATATTAAGGAAAATTATTTTGTAAGCGACACCTTGGCAGGTATTGACGGTATCAGCTACGGTGACAAGGCAGAGCCTATAGATTACGAAAAACTGATTTCTCTAGAAAATATTCCGCCCCTTTTTAAAGAATTTGAGCTGTCATTCTCAGTTGACAATAATATTATTTACAGGCAAAAATTTAATTTCGGTGATCCTGTCTCCAAAATTAATTATCCTGCCATTCCTGTAAAGAACGGTTATTACGCTAAATGGACAAATTTTGATTCTTCAAATATTACATTTGACACCATAATAGAAGCAGTCTATACCCCTAATTTATCTGCCCTTGAAAGCAAGGAAAAAAGAAATGATGCTTTGTCCATAATCTTGGTCGAGGGAACATTCACCAATGAAGATTCATTAACCTTGCTGCAAAATAAAGAGCCCCAAGAGCTGCTGCAAAACACAAGGCCCTTGGAGCAATGGAGCATAATTATTCCGGATGACGGAAATACCATGCATACTCTCAGATACATTCCGCCAAACGGTGAAAAAAATATAGATGTTTATATCCTGCAAAATGATAAATGGTCTAAGGTTGACAGCCGCTGGGACGGTCAATACTTAGTGTTTAAAACATACGGAAATGATATTACATTTTGTGCAGTGGAAAATAGCCTTTCTTATACTAAATATATTGCTGCGGCAGGAGCCGTGCTTTTATCTGCCTTATTTATATTTGTGAAAAGCAGAAAGAAGCATAAGCAGCCTGCTGTATAAACACGTATTTATAAATTAATCCTTAATCCATGACACCACATATTCCCATTTATCCGGTGCA
>CAZTXR010000183.1:0-4212 GCA_964617605.1 uncultured Clostridia bacterium
AAATCCGGAGTTGTCAATATGGCATTGGAAGGTATTATGCTTTTCACGGCACTTTTTGGAGTAATTTTCAGCGCAGCCTTTCAAAGTGCCTGGTTAGGTCTTTTGACCACCATGCTGATGGGAGGATTTATAGGATTTTTCCTTGCATTTTTTGTCCTTCGATTGAAAACAGATGAAATTCTTGCCGCAATAGCAATAAACTTAATTGCCAATGGCGCAACCATACTGATACTGCTTTTTGTATCAGGAGACAGGGGTATTTCTTCTTCAATCAACAGTCTTATAATACCAAGAATAACACTGCCGATTATTGAAGACATTCCCTTTTTGGGAGAGGTTTTATCAAATCAAAATGTTTTAACATATGTTTCGCTCTTAATGGTGGCTGCTGTTCACATATTCCTTTATAAAACACCATTGGGACTTCAAATAAGAGCCGTGGGAGAAAATAAGGATGCAGCTGAATCCGTGGGAATAAGTTCAACAAAAATTCGCTACATATCATTAACCTTAAGCGGTGTGCTTGCTTCAATGGGAGGATATTTTCTTTCCGGAGGCTATATGACTAAATTTACTTCAGGAATGAGTGCAGGAAGAGGATTCATAGCCTTGGCGGCAAGTGCCATGGGAGGAAATACACCTGTCGGATCATTTTTAGTGTCCTTGCTTTTCGGTGCAGCTCAAGCTCTTTCAAACATATTGCAGCTCGGAACATGGCCCTATGAACTGATACAAATGCTGCCTTACGCCACAACCCTGGCAGGCCTTGGTATTTATAGCTACATGAGAATGAAAAAAAGACATCAACTGACAGGCAGATAGCTGTAAACTAAGCATGGCGAAGAATCAGAATGACACCTAACTGTATTTGCAACATGACACTGACATGGGATTATAAGAATAATAAACAGAGGATGAAAAAATGAAAAAAAGAAATATTATAATAGACTGTGACCCGGGTATTGATGATATAGTGGCTTTATCTTTTGCATTCGCAAATGAGGATAAATTTAATATATTAGGAATTACAACGGTTGCGGGAAATCAAACAATAGATAAAGTAACTCAAAACACATTAAAGGTTTTGTCGTATTATAAAAAGAATATTAAGGTTGCCATGGGTCAAAAAAGACCCTTAATAAGGGAAAAAAGTGTTGTAAGCAAGGTACACGGGGAAAACGGCATGGGAGATTATCTGTTGCCGGAAGCAAGTTTAAAACTGCATTCCGATAATGCAATAACATTTTTAAGAGACACCATAATGTCTTCGGAAGAAAAGGTAACATTGGTAGCTATAGGCCCTCTGACCAATATAGCATTGCTGATTAAAATTTTCCCCGAGACAGCAGAAAATATAGAACTTATTTCAATAATGGGGGGTTCAACCTCAGGAGGCAACCGTACGGCTAATGCTGAATTTAATGTGTGGGCTGACCCGGAAGCGGCGAGGATTGTTTTTGATTCAAAGTTGCCCCTTGTAATGAGCGGTCTCAATGTAACTCACTCAAGCGGTTTTTATTTTACAGATGTTGATATGCTGGCAAAAAGCACCGGCAAAGCGACAGAACTTTGCGGAAAGATGCTGCAGTATTATTATACAGGCGACCATGTTAAGGGCAAAACATTTACCCCCATACACGATGCCTGTGCTCTTATGTACCTGATACATCCTGAAATATATGAATCGAGACACATGAAGGTAGATGTAGATTGCTCGGAAGAGCTTGGAAGAGGAAATACCGTGGCTGATGCGAGAGAATGGATTACATATGACGAAACATATCCTAAGGTGTTGACAGCTGTTGACTTGGAAAAATTCAGAGAAATATTAATGAATGATTTATATAAATTGGATAAATTGCTATGGGAAGAGTAGTAGTTATTGGAAGTATTAATGTAGATATGGTTTTTACATCTGCTATAAGACCAAAAGCAGGGGAAACAGTGCTTGGAAACACATTTTCCATAATTCCCGGCGGCAAAGGCGCCAATCAGGCAGTTGCAGCTGCTAAATTAGGTGCGGAAACATATATGGTGGGATGTGTGGGAAATGATTCAAATGGCGAGTTTTCTCTTAAGAACCTGCAAAACATGAATGTTGATACTCAAGGGATAAAAATTATTGACAATGTTCCAACCGGAGTAGCAAATATAGTTGTGGCAGATAATGATAACAGTATAATTGTTGTACCCGGAGCGAATTTTGAGCTTAATAAAAGAATTATAGATAGTAACTTAGATATTGTACTGTCAGCAGATATGGTTCTGCTGCAGCTTGAAATACCGATTGAAGCTGTTGAATATATCATAGAAATATGTAAAAAGAATAATATTAAGGTTTTGTTAAACCCTGCACCTGCTTGCAAATTGAGCAATGCTGCAATTGAAGGTGCTGCATATATCACCCCAAATGAACATGAGTTGAAAATAATTTTTAAGAGCGATAATACAGATGAAATTCTTAAATCTTATCCTAATAAACTAATTGTAACATTAGGTTCAAAAGGAGTTAAATATTTTGACGGAAATGAAATAAAACAAATTCCTTCAGTCAATGTGCCTGTGGTCGATACAACAGGAGCAGGAGATACGTTTTGCGGGGGTCTTGCTGCAGCCTTGGTAAGAGGGGACAATTTAGAAGATGCTGTTATATTTGCAAACAAAGCAGCATCATTTACCGTAACAAAATTAGGAGCCCAAAGCGGTATGCCTGAACTGAAACAATTGCTGCAATAATCATTGTGGTAAACTGATGAGTATTCAAGATACTAAAAAAACACATTTTTAAATGTGCTTTTTTACTGTTCCTTATCAGATAACTGTTACATTAGCAGCTTGAGGGCCCCGTGCACCTTCAACTACTTCAAAAGTAACTTTTTGACCTTCTTCAAGGTTTTTAAATCCATCAGTTAAAATTGCGGAAAAATGTACAAATACATCATTTCCCTCGTCGCTAGTTATAAATCCAAAACCTTTTGCAGAATCAAACCATTTTACTGTACCTGTTTTCATTAAAAATAATACCTCCATGTTTTTTTATAAATAATGAAAAAGAACTACGCATGTAGTCCTTATCACGTCTCCTTGAAATACCAATATTAATATAAGCAATGCCAAATCTATATTAATGTATTATTTCGAAAAACTTTTACTACTATGCTACAGTAACATTGCTAGCCTGAGGTCCTTTTTGACCTTCAACTATATCAAAGTTTACTTTTTGGCCTTCTTCCAATGTCTTGAAACCACCTGATGTTATTGCGGAAAAATGTACAAATACATCTTTTCCATCATCACAAGAGATAAATCCAAAACCCTTTTTGGAATCAAACCATTTAACTGTACCTGTTTTCATTTAAAGAAATCCTCCGATATTAAAAAAGATACCTGTATTGTAACAGTTTTTTATGAAAATTGCAATATAAATTTATTAAAAAGGAAAAAGCGTTAACGTTTGCATCATCTAAGCTTGATAAAATTAATTTTTATATAATAACAATTGAAAAAAAACAGTTGCTTTGTTATAATTATTTAGTGAAATATATTTGATAAAGGTGTAAGATGATTAAACATTTTTTAAAAGTATTTATGGCATCACTGTTGCTGATGTCCCTTATACTGAGTGTTACAGCCTTAGGTTATATTTTTTTGTTTGACAAAGATATTGTTGTGGGAAAAATAGTTCCAAATGTTAAAAAAGAAGAAAAATTAGCATTTTACCAATCAAAAACATTTGATTATGGAACATCAATAGGTAAAGCTGCGTCTAATATGAAAAGATTTAACATCTTAGTTTTAGGTATGGAAAATCATAGAACTGATACAATAATGCTTGTAAGCTATGATATGGAAAATAAAATTACTGATATAATATCAGTGCCGCGGGATACATACTTACCCATGAATGCTGATGACAGCCCGGAATTTAAGAAAGTAAATGCAATTTATGCCAAAGAAGGTGTTGAAGCCCTTACGGTGAAAATTCAGGAACTATTGGGGATTCCTGTTGAAAGGTATATAATTATTGACTATGAAGCTCTTATTGCATGTGTTGATTTAATAGGAGGAGTTGAGGTGAACGTTCCATTTCATATGGTATATTCAGACCCATATGATGACCCTCCCTTATATATAGATATTCCTGAAGGTTTACAATTTTTAGACGGAGAACAATCTTTAAAATTTTTAAGATACAGAAAGGGATATGACAAC
>CAZTXR010000184.1:0-4187 GCA_964617605.1 uncultured Clostridia bacterium
AGTTTGTTGTTCCTAAGTCAATTCCTATAACTTTGCTCATTTTATTCCTCCATTTTATTTGAAATTATTTTATTTGCTGCATATTCTGACCATTGCAGGTCTTATCATTTTTTCATTTACAGTATACCCTTTTTGAAGAACATCAATTACGATTCCATCATCGTATTCTTCACATGCTTCAGTTCCTACACCGTAGTGCAAATTGTGGTCAAAGGGTTTGTGCAGTGCTTCAACTTCTTTTAATCCTTTTTTATTAAGGATTCCCATAAGCTGATTATATACCATCACCACACCTTCCTTGAAATTATCGGTTTCTGAATTATCAGCATCGATTGCTCTTTCAAGGTTGTCAATTACAGGCAGCATATCGCATATAACTGCGGATATTGCATCTCTGTATGATGTCAATTTGTCTTTTTCCGTCCTTGCTTTAAAGTTTAAATAATCTGCCTGAAGCCTAACTAATCTGTTGTTAAGGGATTCAATTTCTTCATTTTTCTTTTTTATTTCTTCTGTCTCCTCGGTTTCTGATGTATTTTGTTCTTCCTCAGCTATATTTTCTTCCGTGGTCTTTTTGTTTTCTTTTGTTTCTTTTTTTGTTTCTTCCTTTGTTTCTGCTTCTTTTAATTCTTGTTCAACTTCTTTTTTTACTTCATCACGCTTCTTACCTAATGCCATTTTTTCACTCCTTACTTTCACCGTTAAAGTTCTGATTGATTATTTCGCTTATTGCGTCTGATATGGACTTTACAGTTGAAATTACATTGTTGTAATCCATTCTTGTAGGACCGATTACTCCGATTTTGCCGATAAGCTTTCCATTGAATTTATAGGTTGCTGTTATAAGGCTGCAGTCCTTTAATTCAATGTGCTTGTTTTCGCTGCCTATGGTTATGTCTAAATCATTTTCGCTTGTAAATTGCAGTAATTTTGCCACACTGTCCTTATCTTCCACAAAGGTAATAAATTCTCTTGCTTTAACAACGTCATTATATTCAGGTAAATCCAATATATTTGTTATGCCGTCAGAAAATACATTTACATCTTCCAGCTTTATTATTTGTTCCATCAAATAAGGCAATAAATCCATCAATGCATCACTGTTGTTTTCTCTGACATAGTAAAGTTCTTTAATTAAAGCATCCTTAACTTTATCAATATCTTCCAATTTATATCCATAGAGCTTTTCTGAAAGTGATGATGATATTCTTTCTAACTGGTCAAAGGGTATGGGACTGTTTAATCTCATCATTACCTGTTTTACAATATTTGTCTGCAGTATTATAAGCATCAATATTTTGTTTTCTGTCACCGGCACCAATTGTATTCTTTTGATAATTGATTGCTTAAGCTGCGGGGCAACTACAAATGAAGTATATTTTGTAAATTGAGACAAAATTCTCACTGAATTTTTGAATATTTCATCCAATTCATTTGATTTGTCCTCAATAATATTCCTTAACTGGCCTAAATTAGAATTTTTTGATGTTTGAACTTTTCTCCACAAGTCATCCACATAATATCTGTATGCCTTATCTGTTGGTATTCGTCCTGATGAAGTATGAGGCTGAACTAAAAAACCCATTTCTTCCAAATCAGACATTTCATTTCTGATTGTGGCAGGGCTTACTCCAAGCTCATATTTTTTTGAAATTGTCCTGGAGCCGACTGCTTCTGCATTATCAATGTAGCTTGCGATAATAGCTTTCAGAATCTTAACCTTTCTCTTATCCAGAGACATTCCATCACTCCTTTTCTTTTGTTAGCACTCTCCTTAGTTGAGTGCTAACCCATAATATTAAGATACTACTTATGATAATATTTGTCAATACTTTAAATACAAATTTTTTGTGTCTTTAAATACAAATTTTTTTGCTGCCATAAAAGAAGCAGTGCCCGAGGAATTATGCCTATGTCAGCTCATCGCAGGCATACATTACCACTGCCGAACTTACTATGCCTGCTGTTTCTGTTCTTAATATTCTTTTGCCCAAGGTTACTATATGGGCACCGATTTCTTTGAACATTTCAATTTCTTTTATGTCAAATCCCCCCTCGGGACCGATTATTATGTAATAATCTTCCTTGGGTTCCAACAACACATCCTTCAGCTGCTTTACATCCTCCAATTCATAGGGAACCAAAACTAAAGCATCCTCATTCTTAAGCTTTTCAACCAATTCCCCAACAGTCATAAGGGGCTCCACGGTGGGAATAATGTTTCTTTTGCTTTGTTTTGCCGATTCCCTGGCAATTTTTTGCCACCTGTCCAATTTTTTTTGCTCCCTGTCCTTGTCATTAAGCTTTACAACTGTTCTTTCTGTTATTAAGGGAATAAATCTTTTAACTCCCAATTCTACATTTTGCTGAATAATTGTTTCCATCTTGGTCTGCTTAGGGATACCCTGACAAAGGGTTATGTTTATCTTTGTTTCATTGTCGGACATTATTTCTTCAATCAAAGAACAAATAATATTTTCCTGCTTTACTTCCTTTATTTCAGCAATATATTCCTTGCTTTCCGTCACAACCGAAATTCTGTCTCCCGGCTGAGCCCGCAGAATTGTTTTAAGATGTTTTGCATCTCCGCCTTTAATTGTGACTGTATCATTATTTATATTTTCATGGGCGCAAAAAAATCTAAACATGTTTCCTCCTGAGTTTCAAACATTATTTGCCGCATTGGTGCTGCGTTTTCTAAAATTGCTCAAAAACGTAATTTGATATATCCATCCCTCTTTTTGTAAGACGAACGGAATCATCATCGATTTCAATCAGCTCATTTTCGGCTAAATATTTTATTTGTTTTTCATATGCTTCTTTAAAATTTAGGGAAAACTTGTTTTCGAAGTCGGCAAATATCAGCCCTTCCCTAAGTCTTAGCCGAAGCATTATATATTCGAATATCAAGTCCTTTTTGTTCATGAATTCTTGAAGATTTCTTTCAAATACATCTTCTTCGTTGCTTAGGGTGCATTCTGTTATATTTGAAGGATTGCTGTATCTCATGCTGCCCAAAAATGAATGAGCTGAAGGGCCGATCCCTATATATTCTTCCTGGTTCCAGTATTTCAAATTATGCCTGCATTCATATCCTTTCAGGGCAAAGTTTGAAATTTCATATTGCATTAAATTGTTTTTTTCCATAATATTTCTGCCTGCATAATACATTTCCCTTTCCAGGTCTTCCTCAGGCATGATAAGGTTCCCGGTTTTTTCCAAGGTGTGCATTGGTGTTCCCTCTTCCAATTTCAGTGAATAAAATGAAATATGCTTGATATTTTTTTGAATTAATCTATCAATAGTATCATTTATATCATCGATGGTTTGACCCGGAATATTAAACATTACGTCTGCATTGATATTGTCAAAGCCCATACTTTTCGCCAAATCAAGGGCTAACAGGGCCTCTTCCGAACTGTGAATCCGACCTAAATTTTTTAGTATATTATCATTTAATGATTGAACACCGATACTCAACCTGTTGATTCCAAGTTCTTTGTATGCCTTCAGATTACCGGCATTGAGAGAGTTAGGATTAGCCTCCATGCTGATTTCGGCATTTTCATCTAGAGTAAATATATTTTTAATGGTGCTTATAATACTTTCTAAATTTTCCGGACTGATAATCGAAGGGGTTCCCCCTCCAATATATATGCTGTCAACCGTAAACTTCCTCGACAGGGCACTGTAGCCCTTTATTTCGTTGACAGCTGACTGAATATACTGATATTCCTGAATTTCATTCCATTTCACAGAATAAAAATCGCAATAGCCGCACTTTTTAGTGCAAAATGGTATATGTATATAAATTCCTAATGTTTTCATAATTACCTCACGGGACAAGGTGGACGGTTCTCACCTGCCACACTCCGCCTTCATTTATAAATTTATCTGCTCCACATGACAGGGGCATGACAGGGGGACGGGGTTGTCGTCATCCAATCGCAATAATTTTCACTCCTCGCATACAAAAGGAGCTGATTTACAGCTCCGATTATATCATTCTTTTATTGAATTGTGCAATAGAAATTGTAATACAATGAATTGCACTATACATGCACTATACATGCACTATACATCAAACTAATATTTTCCTGCCGTTTCTTCTTCTTTGGTGAAATCAGTGTTCCAGATTTCTTCGTTAAATTCCCCTTCTTGTTTTGAAATTATGGTTGTGCAAACAG
>CAZTXR010000185.1:0-4142 GCA_964617605.1 uncultured Clostridia bacterium
CGTTGATTAATCCGAATTGATTCATATCCTTAATAAAAACCGTACATTTAACCACGTTTTCTAAGCTTGCTCCTGCTTCCTCCAAAATAGCTTTAACATTCATAAGGGACATTCTTGTTTCCTCTTTAATATCATCACCCTTGTATAGCTCTCCTGTTGCCGGATTAATGGGCAGCTGTCCCGAAACATATATTGTGTTGCCTGCCTTTATTGCCTGAGAATAAGGACCTACAGCTGCAGGTGCCTTGTTTGTGTTAATAACTTTATTCATTACTTCCTCCTACTTCCAATTTTTTATTCCATATTGTTCAACATCCAATGAATTGTTATCAAACCACAAGGATTCAAGGTCATAAACAGCCCTTTCTTCCTTATGAAAGATGTGAACAATTATGTCGTCAGTTTCTAATAAAATCCATCTTCCTGTTTCAAAACCTTCCTTGTAGTAAAAATCTATCCCTTCCAATGCCCCCTTCTCAATTACTTCATCTGCAATTGCAAGAGTTTGTTTTTCATTGTTAGCACTGCAAATAATAAAATAATCCGTTATGGAACTTGTTTTGGAAATGTCCAAAACAACAAAGTTGTAAGCCTTTTTATTGTCGCAGGATTTTAAAATTGTTTCTATATTTTTTTTAATCATTCTTCCTCCCTTAGGTAATTTAAAGTATTTACTGATTCTATATCAAGTTCTTGCTTTCTATTTTTAACATACTCAATGGTGCTTTCCAAGGATTTAATTATTGCTTCGTCAATGTTAATATATGCAGTTTTCCTTATTTCTTCAACACCGTCATATTGCCTGCAAGGTTCTATTTTATCTGCTATATATATTATTTTTTCCAAAAGAGTCATATTTACTCTTCCGGTTGTATGGTACATAATTGCATTTATTATATCCTTGTCATTTACATCGTATTTAATAATTGCAAGCTCAGCGCTCTTTTTTGCATGCTTTAAATTGTCAAGGCACCTGCATTTTCCACAGTCATGCAGTAATCCTGCAATTTTTGCTTTTTCAACGTCGTATTCATAAGTTAAAGCAAGTTTTTCTGCTTCCTCCATTACAGCAATGCTGTGCCGGAACAATTTAGGTCCTATTTCTTTTTCCAATTCTTTTATTATATCATCCAAATACATTTTACACACCACTGTACAATTTATTCTTAATTATATATTGTTCAACTGTTTCAGGCAATAAGTATTTTGCAGAAAGACCCTTCTTAAATCTTTCTCTTATATCTGTTGAAGATATTTGCAGCATTGGTACCTGCAGCAACTCTATACTGCCGCCATATTTCTCTTGTATTTCATTTATTTTAGCATTAACATCATCAACGCTTGTTCCCGGTCTTGAAACGGCTATAAATGTGCAAAGCTTAAGTATTTCTTCTGGCTCATACCAATTTGGCAAATCAATTACTGCATCGGTTCCTGTTATAAAGTAAAACATTGTGTTTTTATATAATCTGTGAAATTCCCTCAAAGTATTTAAGGTGTAGCTTTTTTCACTATTGTTTATTTCAAAATCAGAAACTATAAATTTGTCATTTGACAAAACCGCCATGTTAACCATCAGCAGCCTGTGAAACAAACCTGCTTTCAGCCCATTTTTATGGGGAGGATTACCGGATGGAACAAAAACAATTTCATCTAAATTATGAATATTTAATACTTCATTTGCAACAACCAAATGGCCTAAGTGAATAGGGTCAAATGAGCCGCCCATTATTCCCACTTTTCTCATTTTCATTTTTCCCTTCTCTTTCTCATACAAGTAAATACACAAGCAAATATAATTATTATGAAAGTAACTATATTTTCATATTGTTTTGTGTTGTTAAACAGCAATTTGCTCATTGATAATCCTAAAATTCCGGAAAATAAATAAGGAAAATATAATTTAATTTTACTGCCTTTAACTTTTTTTACTCTTTCAAGCATACCTTCTCTGCCACGAAAATATCCATTCATAAAGCCACTGTAAGAAATAAACAATATATAGGCTGCCAAAAAAAGTATTGGCACAAGGGATAAATAATAACTTTTATCCAAACATAGCATTACCGACATGGATACAAACAAGGGAGTAAGCACAACCTGAGTGAAAGAATCCCCTAATCCGGCAGATATCCCCATCATACCCTTTTTTATGTAGGAAATATTCGCCTCTTCAAAGCTTTGATTCTTTAATATCCTGTTTTCCTCCAGTGCTATTATAAATCCATGAATGGGTGTTCCCATATTTGGTTCAGTGTTGAAAAATTCCGTATGGTTATGAATAGCACGGACTATATCATCTTTATTCTTATATAGCTTTTTAAATATATTTTTCATGCTGTGTGCAAAAGAAAGGCCCATAAGCCTTTCATAGCTGTAGCATGAATGCGAAAAATTCATCCATATAAACCACGAATAAACTAAATCACTTTTTTTAAGCAAGCCTGCAGTTTTATTTTTATTAAAAACAATTTTTTTATCCCAAATAAATAATAGGATAATAGCTAAAAAAACAAGCAATAAATATGCTTTTATTTGAAAAATTAATCCCAGTAAAAATGAGCATGCAAATATTATATATCTATATTTATTTTTAATTTTATATAAAATATTAAAAGCAGATAGAACAATCAATATTATACCTGCATAATACAAAGCGACTCTAATGCTATTAAAATTAATTAATTTATGAAGTGCAAACATTAAAAATAAAGCAGTTAAAACGACTCCTGCACTCATTATATAAAACAAAGCCTGAGGAAAAAGTCCGTCATAAAGGCTTATGTCAGGATATTTATGCATTTTGTATTTTTTTTCGTACATATGTACAAAAATATTATTTATTTTTAATCTGTATTTCCAAATAAGTATTCCTAAAAAGCCAAAAGGAAAAGCAAGGGAAGCAGCTTCAATATAATTAAGCTTTAAAACAATAGCGGCCGTTGCGGCAATTAATGCAGTCAAGCACTGATCCCCTTTAAAGGAACCTCCCGTTGATACAAAATCAATATAAATAATATTTACAACTGCACCCGTTAACATACCTGTTTGTACATCATTTAAAATTAGTCCGGTTATGAATCCTGTCAATATCGGCCTGTATACAGTATAATAGCCGATACCTATTGAAAGCGAAGTACTGCTTGCTAAAAAGTAAAATAAAGAAAGTAAAAAATAATCAGAAAAAGTCATTTTAATTACCATTTATCACAAGAGCCTTATCCTTAGGCAGCATTCTGATTTCCACATTAATATTTTTTTTTGCCATATCTTTTAAAATATTAAGCTCCGCATCACTTAAATGAATAGAATTATAATATCTTTTTCTTCCTTTATCTGCTCCCAAACCGCCTATATTTATATGGCTCACTTTTATTTTTTCCGATAAACTTTTTATACCCTCTACACTTCTTAACAGTATAAGTATATTGTTTCCCTTATCATCTTCATTTAAAAAATCAACTGTTTCATCAATAGTTTTAACATGAGTCAAAATTCCTTCAGGCGAGGAGCTTTTTATAAGCTCGCACATAAATTCATCATTTTTATATTCATCATCCGCAATAACAACTTCATTTGCTTTAAGATAGGGTATCCAAGATACTACCACCTGTCCGTGCAACAATCTGTCATCAACCCTTATAAACACTTCCTTCTTCATTTCCACCTCAGTCTGTTGAAAACTTCTCGTTTACAAACACAATGCTTTTCTTTCCGTTTTTGATTATCTTTTCTGCAATTTCCGGTAAACTGTAGGAATCACGACTAATAGCTATATCAATAAACAAAGGAAAGTTAATACCTGTAATATGATAAAAATTTCTGTTTTTCATTGCCCTGATTACAGCATTATATGGACTTCCGCCGTACATATCCGTAAATACGATAAGTTCATCATCTGGAAGGTTTCTTACACTTTTTTCAACATTGTCAAGCAAGGTTTCAAAACTGTCACCCTGATTAAATGAAATACTTTGTGCATTTTCAACTTTACCTATGATAAGCTCAGAGCTTTTCAATAATTCTTTACCAAAATTTCCATGTGTAACAATTAAAATATTTATCATCTTTCACCTCATTATTTATAATAATAACATAATTAAATATAATTTTCATCACTAATTTATTTTTTGCTTTTTCCA